>JBIKWS010000116.1:0-8541 GCA_044356195.1 Cyanophyceae cyanobacterium | reverse complement strand
GGGCTGAATCCTCGTCCGGACAGCCGAGGGTTTCCCAGAAGGCCATCTTGGCGTTGTTGAGAGCCTGGAGGAATGCCTCGAACTCGCCCTCGGAAAGCGTCAGGCCGAAGCCTCCTTTTCCAGCGACGCAGCGGGCGGGATCTTCAAGCCAGGCAAGGGCTCCCTGCTGGACCTCTGCCATTTGCTGGCCGATGGCCTCGCGGAGCATTTCCTCCGAGTCCTCCGGCATGAACGATGCGGGGCCACGCGTGATACGGGGGGGACGGCGGCGGCACTCCGAACCCATGCGCAGGATTCCCCGGAGGCTGTTGCGGTCCCTGGCGCGGAGTTGGAAGACGAGGCGGCCAGGTTCCCGGGAAAGGAGCTTCATGAATCGTCCCGTTCCACGGTTGCCTGAAGGGAGTAGGCCTGAAGTTGATGGACGTGGGCTTCCGCTTCCTCGAAGGACTCCCGGACGAGCACCGACCGTCCTTTCTCGTGCACTTCGAGCATGTGCTTCTCGGCGCGTCGCCGGTCCCATCCGAACACCTTCTGGAACACGTGCACCACGTACGACATGAGGTTTACAGGATCATTCCAGCAGATCACGAGGAAGCCGGGTGCGCGGGCTTCGCGTGTCTCTTCCCTCGGCGTGATGACCGGGGCAGGAGCGGTGGTTGTAGTATCCGGACTGGCCACGGCGGCGATCCTAGCGGATCCGGCGGATGACGCAAAGCGGGCGCTCAAAGATCCACATCGACGAGCGTCTTTACAAAGCGGTTCCCGGAACACATGGATCGAAAGAGCTCCGGAAGGGCGGACAGGGGCGTGCGGCCGTCGACAAAATCCTGGGAGCGGACAACGCCGGCTTCGATGAGGGCGAAGGCCTTCCGAATCGTGGTTGGCGTGTGATGAAACGAAGCGAGCAGGGTCAGGGCGTGGTAGTGGACGCGGGTGGTATCGAGAGTGACGGTGGCTCCGGACGGACAACCGCCGAACAGGTTCACGCGGCCTCCTTTCCGGACGTACCGGATGGCCTGCTCCCACGTGTCGGGTTTACCAACGGCTTCGAAGATGGCATCCGGCTGCAGTCGATCCAGCTCCGGACAATCGCCATCCTCGGCATTTTCGATGACCCGATGGGCTCCCAACCGACGCGCGGCGTCCAATCGGGCTTGGTTGCGGCCGATGACCGTCACGGAAGCTCCGGAGTGCAAGGCCAATGCCGTGGCCATGAGTCCGATGGGACCGGCGCCCAGAACCGCCAGGTGTTCTCCGGCCTTCAGTTGGAGGTCTCCGACGCCCTGAACCACGCAGGCAAGGGGTTCGGTGAGGGCCGCGTCGACGAGGGAAAGGTGGGCGGGAATGCGGAGGAGATTGGTGGTGACGATGCGTGCCGGGATGACGATGGACTGGGCGTAGGCCCCATTGAGGAAGAGCAGATCGTCGCAGAGGTGGGCCTGCCCCCGCCTGCAGGGAGCGCAAGCGCCGCAAGGTGCCGAGTTGGCGGCCACGACACGATCGCCAGCCCTCCATTCCCTCACGGATGGATGGACTTCGGAGACCACACCCGCGAACTCATGCCCGAAGACGCAGGGTGGAGTCAGCATGCGGGCATGATAGCCGCGCCGGAACACCTTGAGGTCGGTGCCGCATGTCAGGGCGGCTCCGATGCGGACGCGGACCTCGCCCTCGGCGAGGACAGGTTCGGGCAGGTTTTCGATTCGGACATCCTCCTTCCCGCGGAGTACGGCGGCGCGCATAACTGAAAACCTCACGGACATGTGACTTGCGGGGCAAGGTGAACTTCACGCAGGTTCTGCGCCTGCGATGGAATTGCTGAAAACCTTCCTGGACTACGTACTGCACCTGCAGGACCACCTGTTCGATCTGACCCAGCGGTTCGGGGCGTGGGTGTACGCCATGCTTTTCGCGATCATCTTTGCGGAGACAGGCTTGGTCATTACGCCTGTCCTGCCCGGTGATTCCCTCGTCTTCGCGGTGGGGGCTGTTGCGGCCAATGAGAAGTCAGGGCTCAACATCTGGATTGCCGGTGGTCTGATGCTTCTGGCGGCGATCATCGGCGATACCGTGAACTACTGGGTGGGAGCCAAGCTGGGAACGCGGGTCCAGGCCTGGTTTCCCCGATTGGTCCGGCAAAGCCACATCGACAAGACCCACGCCTTCTATGCGAAGTACGGCGGGAAGACGATCATCCTGGCGCGCTTCGTTCCGATTGTCCGGACCTTTGCTCCGTTCGTGGCGGGCATGGGGGCGATGAACTATGGGCGGTTCATGATGTTCAACATCGTGGGTGCCATCCTTTGGATCGGATTGATCCTGCCGTGCGGGTGGTATTTTGGCGGGCGCGAGTTCGTGAAACGCCGATTCGAAGTGATCGTCCTCGGCATCATCTTCGTCAGCATCCTGCCAATGGTTTTCGAATGGTGGAAGGCACGGCGGCAACGCAGCCATCCCAGCGGTCAGTAGGTCCTTGGGAAATGCAGAAGGCCCCGGTTTCTTGGGTAGAAACCGGGGCCTTTGCGCGTCTGGAAGGCGGGGCGAGGTCAGAAGCGGACCTGCGAGAGATAGGCGAGGGACTGGGGAATGTGGTCCGGGGCGGCGACGCTCTCGTCCTCGATGAAGTAGTGCTTCACGCCGGACTTCCTCGCAGCGGCAAGGATCTTGGGCCAATTCATCTGCCCGGTGCCGAGGATCACGTCGTTGTTGGGGTCCGTTCCGCCAGTGTGGAGGCCAGTGGCAACGCCGGGCTTGAGGTCCTTGAGATGCATGAGCTCCCAGCGGCCGGGGTACTTGAGGAGCCAAGCGGCGGGATCTTCACCGGGGAACACCACCCACAGGATGTCCATCTGATAGGACATGTAGCGCGGGTCTGTTTCCTGGATGAGGATGTCCATGGCTGTGGTTCCTGGACCGGCAGCACCCGGTTGGAACTCGAAGCCATGGCAGTGGTAGAAGCACCGGAGTCCCTGGTCGGCGAGGATCTTGCCGGCTTCGTTGAATACTTTCGCGGCGTGGCGTGCCTGGGCGGCGTCAAAGGCTCCCTTGTGTGGAATCCAGGCGCAGCCGGTGTATTTCAGGCCGAGTGCCTTTGCCTCCGCTGCCACTTTGGCAGGTTCCTTCTCGTAGCGCTCGAACCCGACGTGCTGGCTGACGGGTTTCAAGCCGGCCGTCAGAAGCATGTCGCGGAATGCCTCGGGCTTGAAGTTGTAGGTGCCGGCGAGTTCGACCTCGCGGATGCCATAACTGGCCACTTTCTGGATCGTCCCGGGGACGTCGCGCATGAACTGGGCGCGCAGACTGTACAGTTGGAGGCCAACGGGCCCCTTGAAGCTGCGGCCGGTGCCAACCCCGGATTGGCTGGTGCATCCCGAAGCCAGGCCGGCGGCAGCAAGCGCGCTGGTGGTCAGGAAACGACGACGCGTGACGGATGACGTTTGCATAGCGGTGGGACATTCGGTGCTGAACCCCGCCGGCAGGGCAAGCCTGGACTGCGCTCAGGGCCTCGGCTTCCGTCGCCCCAGGCGAATCGTCTGGGTGATACGCGCGAGGATTCCAGGTTTCGACACCTCTGCGGCGGGCTGCTCCGCCAACGCCTCCACACGGCCGCTGCACCCCGGGCAAAAGAGCAGATCGGATGCTTCACCCCCCACGCGAACCCGCTTCAAGGCCGACTCGTGATGAAGTCGACTGCATTGGGTACACCGATGCGTGGCCGGCACAGACATCAGGGAATGCGCCGGACCGGGACGTTGGGAGGCGGCTCCTCGAGGTTCGGATCCCAGCTTGGGGACGTGGATCCGGATCTCATCGATTTCCAGCCTCAGAGCGACAGTGCCGAACTGGACCACCTGACCTGAGCGGATTTCCTGCTCTGTGATCGGTTCATCGTCGATGAAGGTGCCGTTTGTGGACTGCAGGTCCCGGACGATGACACCCCTTTCGTCCAGGGAGATTTCGGCATGAAAGGCGGAAACGGACGCCTCATGGATGACGACATCGTTCGTGGGATTGCGACCGACAGTGTTCAGGCCGCCCCGGAGGTCGAACCTGAGTGGCATCAGCAGGCCACGAAGATGGTAGAAATGCATACGCCGGCTCCGGAATCTCTAGGCGAAACCATATCGGTTTCTCGTGGGCAGGTCACCGAAAGGTTTGGACCTTGTGAAGGGGTTTGCCGGACGCGGTTGGTGAGCACTCCGTGGCCGTGGAGTCCGATGGGGCAGCCAATCTTCGAGGGACTGTAATGCATTGACGAACAACGGGTGAAGTGGAGTTGACGGATAAGGATTTCCCATCCTGACACAACGTCGGCAAATGTTGGCTGCAACTCAGGATCACCTCTTGACTGGTGGGCATGGGTGCCATTGGCTGAGGCGTAGGTTTGGCTCGCGCGGTGAGATTCGGCGGTGGGGATCTCTGGAAACACTGCGAGTACCCAACCTTTGCGAATGCTAAAGAAGCTCATCCGGGCCCCGCGCGCCGTCCTCAGTCGGCTTGGACTTTCCAAGCGAACATGGAAGGACGTCGAGACGTTCGACGAGTTATGGAAGCAGCGAATCCAGCTGATGGCCTCCTTCATTCCCAAGGAAGCCAAGACCATCCTGGATGTTGGATGCGGGAAGATGTGGCTCCGGGAGTTCATCCCCGCCACGGTGAAATACTCCGGGATCGACTACGTAGCGCGCGGTGAAGGTTGCATTGTTTGCGACCTGAACCGTGCCGAGTTCCCCGAGGGGTCGTACGACGTCATCTTCGTGAGCGGATGTCTGGAGTATGTGGAGGATTATCGATGGTTCCTGCGCACCGTTGCCCAACGGTGTCGGATGCGGGTACTGCTGTCCTACTGCGTTCTGGATCACTTCAACAACCTTCCCCAGCGCCGCACATTGGCTTGGGTTTCGGACCTGACGGAGGCGATGCTTCTGGAAGAGTCTGAATCGGCGGGGTTGAAGCTTGTGGCCAAAGTCGAAGCTCCGTCTGCGGATCGGGTCTACGTATTTGAGCCAAAGGCTGCCGCCACGGCGTGAGGGAGGCGTTTGCCGTGGAGATGGTTTGGAAAGGCAGGTGCCACCCGTGTTGCCTCATGGAAGGAGGGGTTTGTCTGCCACATCCAGAGGCGAACTTCAGAATTTTGCCCGAATCTGGGGGATTCTGGCCGTCAGTTGTTCGCCTAGATCATCCTGGGCGAAGTAGGCATCCCGAGCCCCCGTCGTGTTCCACGAATGGATGAAGAGCATCTGCTTGAACTGCACCCACCGGGCAGAGCCATCCATGAACAATTGATTGCCTCCGAGCGGCAGGTTTCCGGCGGCCTTGTGGGGCGGCATGTTCTTGAACGATGTGTCCCGGCCTCCGCCCCATTTGCCGTCGACCTTCATGACGGCGTCGGCGGCAAGGACCCATCCCGGCTGGGAAAGACTGCTCTTGATCGGGCTGCGCGAGGGGAAAGTACCAGCGGGGTTCTTCCACGTCTTGATGCCACCGAAATACTGGAATCCGATCACCCACTGGTCGAAGTCCCGTTCGTACTGGGGAAATGTGGCCCTGTTGGGGCAGGTCCAGATCGGCGTGGTCGAGTTTGAGTTGACGATGAGTCCAACGCTTGCGGCGGCCTTGCGCTCCGGTGGATTGAGGCAGACCTGGACTTCTCCAAACCGGGCTTCGAGGAGGACATCGCGGTTGTCATCCGCATACATGAGCACGCCCACCCCGATCTGGCGGAGGTTGTTCAGACATTTGGTCCGCTTCGCTGATTCCTTCCCCCGGGCGAGGGCTGGAAGGAGCATCCCTGCCAGAATTGCGATGATCGCGATCACAACGAGCAACTCGATCAGCGTGAACGCCATTCGCGACAAGGGATGGGTTGGCAGCAGTTTCATGCAAGGAGATGCTGTTTCTTGAACCGAATGGTTGATGGAAACAAGACGCATCTTCCTGTCGTGTTGCGTTGGGCGCGTCTTGACACTGCTCCGCATGGAAAACGGGGTGGCGACGTCCTCGTCGCCCATGGATGAGCTCTGAAACGGCGAAACCCGGAACGCTGGCGGCCGAAACAAAACGGGCCCGACTGCGAAGCGCAGTGGGCCCGGTGATCACGCGCAGCGAGTGCGGCGAATTCCAATCAAAGCAGCGCTTCGTCGCCTTCGAGGAATCCCTGAAGCTGCCGGAGCCGCGTCGGATGACGCATCTTGCGCAAGGCCTTGGCTTCGATCTGGCGGATACGTTCGCGGGTGACCTTGAACTGCTTGCCGACCTCTTCGAGGGTCCGGGAGTAGCCGTCGACGAGTCCGAAGCGCAGTTCGAGAACCTTGCGCTCCCGTTCGGTGAGGGTGTCGAGCACGTCGGCCAGCTTCTCCTTGAGGAGGGAGTAACTGGTCATGTCCGAGGGGTTCTCGGCGGCCTTGTCCTCGATGAAGTCACCGAAGTTGGTGTCATCGCTGTCGCCAACGGGGCTTTGCAGGGAGATGGGCTGCTGCGCCATCTTGAGGACGGCGCGAACGCGGTCCACGGGCATCTGCATTTCGTCGGCGATCTCCTCCGGGGTTGGCTCGCGGCCAAAGTCCTGGATGAGCTGCTTCTGCACCCGCATCAGCTTGTTGATCGTCTCGATCATGTGCACCGGGATGCGGATGGTGCGCGCCTGATCGGCGATGGAGCGGGTGATGGCCTGGCGGATCCACCAGGTGGCGTACGTGGAGAACTTGTAGCCGCGGCGGTACTCGAACTTTTCGACCGCCTTCATCAGGCCCATGTTGCCCTCCTGGATCAGGTCGAGGAAGGAGAGGCCGCGGTTGGTGTACTTCTTGGCTATCGAGATCACGAGCCGGAGGTTGGCCTCCACCATCTCGGTCTTGGCCTGAAGGGCCTTCCGTTCGAATTCCTTCAGCTTCTGGAAGGCTGCGAGGTAATCCGCATGCGTCATGCGGACGAATTCCTCGAGGGCCTTCACCTTGCGCTCTTCGGCATGGATGATGGCCTGCGCCTGGGAGGCCTTCTTCTGGGCCTCGAGATCCTTGATGGTCCGGAGCGAGGTCTGGAACTTGTCGTGGATGTTGTCCGCGACGAGGCACATTTCCTCGATGACCTTCTGCTTGTAGTAGAACTTCGGGAAGGAGCGCTGGAGCTTTTCGTCGAACTTCTGGAACTCAGCGACGATCTTTTCCTGCTTGGCCTTGGAGGAGGTGTCCTGAAGGTCGTGCCAGCGGGCGTCGACTTCCATGTCGATCGCGCGGACCTCCTTCACGAGCTTGCGGAGTGCCTTGAGGTGCTCGTCGCGCGTCTCGATCTTCTTGTCGACGATGACGCGGTCGAAACGTTCCTTGGGTGGTTCGGAGATCAGTTTCTCGGCGAGGGCGATGTGCTCCTTACCGGAAAAACCGAACGAGTAGATGATCCGCTTGACCTCGTTTTCGTTGTCCTCGATCCGCTTGGAGATCTCGACCTCCTGTTCGCGGGTGAGCAGCGGGACCTGCCCCATCTGCTTGAGGTACATCCGGACGGGGTCGTCGAGGATGTCCAGTCGCGCCTTCTCGTCCTCTTCCTCCTGTTCGGGCTGCTTGACCCGGTCCACCTCGGCCTGATCAACGATGTCGATCTCGAGGTTGCGGAGCTTGATGTAGATCTCGTCGAGGTCTTCGGCGGTGACGAGATTCTCCGGGAGGGCATCCGTGATGTCGCCGTAGGTCAGGTAGCCCTGTTCCTGGGCGAGGCGGACGAGTTCCTTGATCTTCTCGGTGATGTCGACGCCAGAAGAGCTGCGGACGGTGCCAATGGTGGTGAGTCCGTCGGCATCGGCTCCTGGAGCCCCGGGCATCGGCGTGTTCTCGAGGGCGGCCGCAGCTGCTGCAGCGGCCAGGGCGAGGTCACCCGGAGGAGGAGGAGGCAGGTCAGAGGATGCGCCACCAGAACCAGATTTTGCCGACTTGGCGGGCTTTGCGGGCTTCGAGGCCTTTGTCGGCTTGGCGGGAGGTGGGGTTGGTTTGGCGGGTTTGGTGCCGGCCTTGTCTCCTTTCACCGCCGCGGCGGGGTTTGCCTTTTCAGGCTTTGCGTGCTTCTCGGCAGCCTTTTCAACAGGCTTTTCGGCCTTCTTTGCGGCTACCGGCTTGGCTGGAGACTTCTTCTCTTTCGACTTCGGCATAATGGAAGCGCCCGGCCATGGCCGGGCGGCAAACGAGCGGACGACTATTTCGGGAGGTGGGGGGGAAGTCAAGGTCTGGGGCAGGTTGGCGTGCAACACGCCCACGAAATCCAATCCTTCCAGACCGTCTTGCGGCCGCAGGTGACAAACCCACAGTGCCGGATGAAGATCCGGCATGCAACGTCGGGATTTCATTCGAGGTGGACTTGCAGCGTCGGCATGGGCGGGCATGGGCCAACGCCTCCGGGGCATGAACGGGGGAAGGGGAGAATTTGTTGCCGATGTGGTCGTCATCGGTGGAGGCACCGGTGGGGTCGCAGCGGCGCTCGCCGCGGCCCGCTCCGGAAAGAATGTCATCCTGACCGAGGAAACAGATTGGATTGGCGGACAATTGACCGCCC
>JBIKWS010000115.1:0-8571 GCA_044356195.1 Cyanophyceae cyanobacterium | reverse complement strand
ACGGGATGTCCGAGACCTGTCCGATCGTGGCGATCGCCCACATCAAGCCCGAGCTGGCGTCGGGGTCGGAGGACGATCGGCTGGGTTTGCTGACCCGGACCGGTTTCCCGTTGCCGATGGTGCAGGCGAAGATCGTCGACGGTGCCGGGCAGGCGGTGCCACCGGGAACCGTTGGGGAGCTGGTGTTGCGGTCGCCGTGGCTGACGCACGGATACCTCGGTGACGATGCCTCCTCCGACCGGTTGTGGCGGGGCGGGTGGTTGCACACGGGTGATGGCGCGCTGCTGGATTCCGACGGTTACCTGCGGATCACCGACCGGTTGAAGGATGTCATCAAGATCGGCGGTGAATGGATCTCATCGCTGGAGATCGAGGCGGCCTTGGCGCGCCATCCGGCCGTGCGGGAGGTGGCGGTGATTGGGGTTCCGGATGCGAAATGGGACGAACATCCGCGCGCCGAGGTGGTCCTGCGCGATGGCTTGGAATCCGTCACGCCACGTGAACTGGTGCGGCACCTGCACGCGGTGATCGAGACCGGCGTGATCCACAAGCGTGCGATCCTGACCGAGGTGGTCCTTGTCTCCGCAATTCCGAAGACCAGCGTCGGGAAAGTGGACAAGAAGCGGATGCGGGAAGCGGCGAAGGCGGCGGTCGCATGACAGTGCAAGGCTGGCTCCGGTGAACCTTTCTTGCGGATCGCAGGACAACGGAGCGGTAGGAATTGGCAATGCGGCGGGAGACGGAGCACTGAGCCATGGCACTCTGGTGCAACATGAATTGGAGTCATCGATTGGTTCTCGCATCTGTTTTGGCAGCCGTGGTTGCCTCGCCCGCTTTGGCGGACATGACGGGTTTTTATGCGCCTTCGTTCCGTGGCCAGCCCAGCAGTCTCGTTGCCGGGTGGGAACGGTTCACCGTCGCGACCAACAGTCCCGTTGGCAACCTGCCGGACATGGTGGGTTCGACGGCAAATGCGCGGATCTTCCAGTACGAGCCGAACGCCTTCGTCCTCGGTTCTGGAAACATCTACAACATTTTCAACAAGAGTGAGTTCGAGCTGAAGTACACGGGTACTGAGGCCGTTGGTCTGGTGACCCTCCAGATCCGCACGGGGGGATTCGAGCTGGATTACGCCTCGGTGGGCATCGTGTACGACCTCGCCGGGACGCCGCAGTTCCTGGGCGCCACCCGCGTGGAGACGGACCGTATGGCCGCAGGCCCTGGAGGCGTGTTTGTTTCCTCGGCGTGGGAATGGAACCTGTCCGCCCTGGACCTGAACGCCTTCTCGGTGCAGTTCAAGGCGGCCGAAGGCTCGATGTCGCTGGATTCGGTGACGATCGACACCCTCAGCAAGACGCAGACGGCGCTGGTTCCGGAGCCGGGAACCTGGGCTCTCCTCGGCGCGGGCGCCGTTGGATTGCTGCTCGCAGGTTGGCGTCGGCGCTGAACTGGTGCAGGGTACCCGACATGAATCGGGAGAACATTTCGGATGGCAGGATCGCGGTCGGTCCTGCCTTTTCGTTTCTTGGGCGGTCGGTTGCGGTGTCGGTCGTGGCGTTCGTCGGGATGGCCGGAATGGGGATGGCCGGTGAGTTTGTCCTCAATCCCGCCCAACCCTCCATGGACCGCCTGATGTACCCGTACGCCTTCGACGGCGGGACGCGCCCGATGGGCTACACCTTCGGGTCCTTCGATCCGCGCTTTGATACGCGCGATGGTCAGTTGCTGTTGGGTTGGAACACGGCGGCACTCGTGCCCACCAACCTTCCCGCATCCCGCTACCTCCTGAAGAAGGCCCGCGTCACGATGACGATCGCTTCGGAGAGCACCTTTCACTACGACCCCACGCACGACGTCGTCTGGAGCTACGCTACGAATCATCCCGCGTATGTCCCGGACACCGATCTTGGCCGGCCGGTGGAGTTGGTCGGAACCGGGTTCCGCAACGGATACACGGCCGAGACCTTCCGGGAATCGGCCGCGGGAACGAACAGCATCTTCGGCCCCTTGGGACCGATCACCGGAACGAACATTTCCATCGGAACCCGGAACGCCTTTTCGGCGGTGTTCGACGCGAACGGTGCCCTTGTTGACCTCAGCAACAACGTCGGGCAGACGAATCCGGCCTTCACCGGGGAGATCTTCGAGTTCAAACCATGGGCGATCGGGCGGAATCCGGAATTGACCCCGGGTGACCTCGTTCCCGAGGGGACCGGGATGACCTTCGACATCGACCTCACGGATCCCTTGATCGCCGGCTACATCCAGTCGGCCCTTTCCGGCGGGCGATTGCGCTTCACGGTGACCTCGCTTCATCCCGCGGCGCAGTCCGGCTTCGGCGGCGGCGGGGCCTATCCGCTGTGGTATCTCCGGGAAACCCTGGTGGGCGAACCCGCCAAACTCGAGATCGAGGGCACCTGGGTCGACCCAACCGATACGGACGGCGATGGACTGCCGGATGACTGGGAACGGTTCCACTTCGCGGGACTCGAAAAGGGGGCTGCGGAGGATTCGGACGGCGACGGTGATTCGAACCTCCGCGAGTGGCGCACGGGTTCCGCCCCGAACAACGCGGCAAGCGTCCTTCGCATCAGCGGGTATCGACGGGGCACCGGTGGGGCCGTGTTCCGGTTTCCGATCGCACCAGGTCGAAGGTATGAAGTGGAGGAAAGCGCCGATCTCGTGAGCTGGGGACCCGGGTTTGGCCGGCTGACCTATCCCGAATCGGGCATCGCTGAGTGGATCGAGGAAGATCCGCGCATGGGCCCCGTGGAGCCTCCCGTGCGTTTCCACCGGGTGGTCAGCCGGGAGTAAGTCTGACTGTGCATCGAAGGGATCATCCGGGGCGGCGATCTCGTGATCGCCACTCGCGGCTGTGACAGCCCCACAACTTGTTTGCACCGGGATTGAAACAATCCTCGGTGGCGACTGTCCTCCTTTGAAGCGGCGACGGTTGGGGGACTGACCCGGGGTTCGGGTGGGTTCCTTCCTCCGGAACCGTCGGGACAAGGACGAAGCATGAGGATTCCGGGATTGAGTGTGGAGCTGCGACGCCAGCGTGGGTTGGCCGGCGGGTTTACGCTGATGCTGTTTGCCGCCGGCCACCTCGCCCTGAACGCCGCTGGCCCCGTGGTGGTCAACGAGATCTTCTACCATCCCCCCGATGACCAGGATCGGTTGCAGTGGGTCGAGTTGCACAATCCGGGGTCGAGCGCGGTGGACCTGAAGGGCTGGAAGTTTTCCAAGGGGTTGAACCTGGAGTTCGGTTCGCGAACCACGCTTCCTGCGGGTGGGTTTGGTGTGGTCGTGCGCGATCGCGCTGCCTTCGCTTCCCGGTACGGGACGAATGTCCCGGTTCTGGCCGAGTTCCAGGGCCGGTTGAAGCAGGGCGGGGAACGTCTCGAACTCGCGGACGCTGCCGGCAAAGTCTCCGATACTGTCAAGTACGGGGACCGTGAACCCTGGCCTCTCGCTGCCGATGGGTACGGTGCCACGCTGGAACGCGTCCGGGCAGCAGATGCCGGCGATGAGCCCGGCAATTGGGCTCCCTCCGTGTGGGGCACAGCGAAGGTGGGCGGCGGAACCCCCGGAGCCGCGAACGCATCCGCTTCATCTATCGCCCTTCCAAGGATCTCGGATGTCCAGTGGTCCCGGTGGGTTCGCGGTACGAGCAACGTCGTGAGTTTTGCGATGGCCGGGGGCGAGGCAAAATTGGTCTCGGTCAAGTATGTCGAGGTCGGAGCCGAGGGAGTGGGAACGGAGCGACGCGTGACCGCGACCCAGGAGGGGCGCGCCGGCCGTTGGACCGCGACGATCCCACCCGCCGCTGACCTGCGGGTGGTGCGGTTCTGGGTGGAGGCAACACCCACGGCCGGGAAGGTCCATCGGTGGCCTTCGACGAACGAGGCGCGGCCCGCGTTCTCGTACCTTTCCTGGAAGAACCCCGATCGTGGAACCATCGGCCAATTGCATTTCTGGGACGGTGGACGGGTGGAACCCTCCGGTCAGCTGGGACAATACCAGCCCGCGCGTCGAAAGGTGCCGGGATTGCCGAAGCCGCGCGGCAACGCCACCGCGATCTACGTTCCCGCCACAGGCATCGGAGGCGACGCGGCTCCCGAGGTTCGGGACTTCCTGCGGATTGGATCGCGCAAGGCGGGTTGGAAGCTCCGTTTCCACAAGGACGCGCCCCTCGCCGGAATGCGCACCGCCAATGTGCTGTTCGAGGACCGGCCCCGGTACGTGCTGGCGGAGCACCTGAGCTATGAACTGTTCCGGCGGTCGAAGGTGATGACGCCGCATTCGGAGATGGTGCGCTGGATCCAGAACGGCCAGTCGGCGGGGTATCACCTGATGATGGAGCAGCCCAACGGGGCCTTTCTGTCGCGGCACGAGCGGGATCCGTCGGGCAATCTCTACAAGCTGATCTGGTACGGTCAGGGACTCGTCGGTCAGCACGAGAAGAAGAACAACCTGACCACCGGCCACGGCGACCTCCAGCAGGTGGTGCGGGGGCTGTCCTCCACCCAACGCCCGGAGGCGTGGGCCTTCATCCAGCAGCAGTTCGCCGTCGATGCCTGCATCGACTACTTCGTGGTCAACCATTGCATCCAGAACTGGGATGGGTACTTCAACAATTACTTCACCTTCCACGCTCCGGGACCCAACGGGAAATGGGAGCTGATCCCGTGGGATGAGGACAAGACGTGGGGCGAATACGATGGGGCCTCGGCGAAGTACGATTGGTACACCATGCCGCTGACCTACGGCATGAACGGGGACCAACCGCCGCGTGGCGGTGGCAACTGGGGCGGGGGCGGGGTCGGCCCGGGCATGTGGTGGCGCCAGGGGGGATGGTTCAGCGGACCCTTGCTGGCCCAACCGGACTTCCGGGCGCGCTTCCTGACCCGGCTCAAGACATTCGTGAACGAGGAGTTCACCGAGGAAAAATTCCGGCCGGTGATCGACGATCTCGCACGGCGTCTGGAACCGGAGGTCCGCCATCGGGCCGAGGTCCGCGGTTCCACCGAGGAGAGTCTGTTGCGACAGTTCCGTGCGGACATGGACTCCTTCCGACGCCAGTTGACCGGCCGTCGCGCCTTCCTGGTGAAGGAACTGGGGAAGTGAGGGGGGAGTTGGAAGTTTGAAGCCGATTGGTTTGTAGGCCGGGTGCCCTCACCCGGCATTGTCCAGGATCCGCCGCGTGGGGGCACGCGACCTACAGTGGGGCGACTGGCAACTTCCCATCATGGAGAGGATGAATGTCCGGATCTTCCCCAATCCGGGAACCTGTGCTCTTGTAACGCCGCATGAGCGAGTCCACCGACACGCACCAGAAGGCGTTACAGATCAATCTCGACCCCAGCAAATACGGCGTCTTCGCCGAGATCGGGGCCGGACAGGAAGTGGCCCGTTGGTTCTTCCGGGCCGGGGGAGCCAGCGGAACGATCGCCAAGTCGATTTCCGCCTATGACATGACGGTCAGCGACGCGATCTACGGATCGACCGATCGCTACGTCAGCCAGAAGCGGTTGGCCGCCATGCTGGACCACGAGTACGGGTTGCTGGTCGAGCGCCTCGCCGAGAAGCGGGGCTCCACCACGCGTTTCTTCGCTTTTGCGGACACGGTGGCGGCTCGCAGCTACAGCCGTCGGGAGGAAACCCACGGATGGATGGGCATCCGGTTCCAGACCCATCCGGGCGCGGAGCCGAGCGACATCCTGATGCACGTCATCATGTGGGACCGCGACAACCTCCAGCAGCAGGAGGCGCTGGGCATCCTCGGTGTAAACCTGGTCCATGGCGCGCTCTACGATTTCGAGAGTGCCGAAGGGATCATCGCCGACCTTCTGGACAACCTCACGATCGAGCGGATCGAGGTCGACATGATCGAGTTCCGCGGTCCCGCGTTCGTGGGCGTGGACAACCGGATCCTGGCCCTGCAATTGGTGGAAAAGGGCCTGACCAACGCAGCGATGTTCCGCACCGATGGCCGGATCGTCCAACCGGGCGACCTGCTCTACAAGAAGTGCGTCCTGGTCGAACGCGGGTCCTTCCGTCCGGTGACGAACGTGACCGTGGACATGATCCGTCATGCGCAGGCGCAGTTCATCCAGGAGCCGAACGTCAATTCGGCGGATGTGGTGGTCCTCATGGAAATGACCCTCAAGAACCTGAGTTCCGAGGGAAAGATCAACCACCAGGACTTCCTCGACCGGGTCGACCTGCTGCGCACCCTGGGACATCCGGTGTTGATCTCGAACTACGGCGAGTTCCATCGGTTGGCTTCCTACCTCTTCCGCTTCACCAAGTGCCCCATCGGTCTGGTGATGGGCATCCCGACGCTCAAGGAACTCTTCGAGGAGAAGTACTACGCGGATCTTTCCGGCGGCATCCTTGAGAGCTTCGGCCGGATGTTCAAAAACGAGCTGAAGCTCTACGTGTATCCGTACCGGGATCCCAAGTCGGCGGCGGTCATCACCGCGGGCAACCTCCGCGTCGCCCCGCACCTGCGACACCTTTACATGTACCTGGTCGAAAACCATTTCATCCAGGGCATGCGCGATGTCAGCGAGGCCAGCATGGACGTGTTCAGCCGCGACGTGCTCAAGGTGCTCCAGAGCGGTGAATCCGGATGGGAGGACAAGGTTCCGCCCCAGGTGGCCCAATTGATCAAGGAGCGGAAGCTTCTTGGGTTCAAGGGCTGAAGGCGTCCCACGCCAGCTTCAGCGCCAACGCAAACACCACGGTCAGGAAGACGGGACGGATGACGCGGGCTCCGTTCCGGATCGCGAGGTGGGATCCGAAGTACGCTCCAATCAGCTGACCAGCGGCCATCAGCGCGCCGATCAGGAAATCGACCTTGCCCGCGGTAAGGAAAAACCCCAGCGAAGCCAGGTTGCTCGTCAGGTTCATGGCCTTCGTCACGCCGGTGGCACCTCGCAGGTCCAAGCCGTGCAGGAGAACACAGGCCACCATCCAGAAGGACCCTGTGCCCGGCCCCAGGAAGCCGTCGTAGAATCCCAGCAGAAGGCCCATGAGGATGCCGAACGGCGCGGCGGAGAGTCGCGCCGGTCGTTGGGTTGAGCCGAGGTCCGGCTTGAGCGCGGTGTAGACAGCGATGACACCGAGAGCGATCGGGATCAAACGCCGGAGTTGCGAGGGATCGATCAGGGTAACCACCCACGCTCCACCCACGGCCGCACCAAACGTGGCCACGATTCCCGGGATCCAACGGCGGAGGTCGATCAGTCCGGACCGGGCGTAGTTCCACGTGGCCAATGCCGTCCCGCAGGACGACTGGAATTTGTTCGTTCCCAGCGCGATCTGTGGCGGCAGCCCGGCCGCAAGGAGCGCCGGGACGGTGAGCAGTCCACCGCCGCCGGCAATGGCATCCACAAACCCGGCGACCGCACCCACGGCGAACAGGGCGGGATGTATCCACGAGAAACCGTCCATGGGGCCCACTTTCCTTCGCGGAACTGGAAGACGCGAGCGCCGAGGTCACGCCCTGGGTTCGTAGCGGGCTACCTTCATCGACATGGCTTCACGGGCAGCCTTCTTCTCGGATTGCGTCGGTTCTACCGGCCTGACGGGCTTCAGGCTGCCGAACAGGCTGTCGAGATGGGGCACTGGACGCAGCAGCACGGAACCGTCGCCGCGCACCTCATAGGCGATCCGCTGACGCGGCAACAGGTTCAGGGCCTGCCGGACTTCCAGCGGGATGGTAGTTTGAAACCGATCGGTGAGGGTCGATTGCAGCATGGGGCGAGGGTGACCCGCCGAAGCGCCTTGTAAAGGCCCTCTGCATTGGTAACCCGGCTGGTAATGGGAAAGCTGATACCCAAGGCCATGCGATGAATGGGCTGAAACGGCAATTGTAAAATTTATAGACGCGACCCCATTGCCTCACCCTATTGCCTCGGCCTCAACGCGGCGACGCGGGTTCAGGATCCGTCGGGGACGTGGCGGAGGGTGACCTGGCCGGTGTCGTCGAGGGCGAGCCACAGGGTGCCGGGCTTGGGGCGGGGATTGGCGACGCGCCAGCGGGCCAGCGGGGTGGCCACCGTTTGTTCCAGCGTGCGCTGGAGCGGTCGCGCGCCCAGCAGATGGTCGTATCCGGTGCGGGCGATCAGGCGCACGAGATCCTCGGACCACGCGAGCCGGAGACGCGCTCCAGCGAGGCCTTCGCGGGAGGCGAGTTCGGTGAGTTCCTTGCGCGTGATGTTCTCGATGTCGGCTGCGGAAAGCGGCGCAAAGGCGATCACCTCGTCGAGCCGGTTGAAGAACTCGGGGCGGAAGAAGCGTGCGACCTCGCCGGCGTAATCGGTTCCCGGGCCGACAGCGAACCCCATGCCCCGTGAGGCGTCGGCACCGAGGTTGGACGTGAGGATGATGATGGCGCTGCGGAACCACGTGACACGACCGAATCGATCGGTGACGCGGCCTTCGTCGAGAAGCCCCAGCAGGACGTCGAAGACCTCCGGCGAGGCCTTCTCGATTTCGTCGAAGAGGACGACGCAGAAGGGTTGTCGTCGGACCTGTTCGATCCACGACGCGGGACGACCGGTG
>JBIKWS010000114.1:0-8610 GCA_044356195.1 Cyanophyceae cyanobacterium | reverse complement strand
GGGCCGTTGAAACCCCAGCTCGAAGCGACGATGTCGAGCAGGCCGTCGTTGTCGAAATCCTCGACGATGGAGCCGCCGCCGAGGTCGTTGACATCCACGCCGGCGGAGGCAGCGACATCGGGGAAGCGCGGCATCGGGTGTTCGGAAGCGAAGCGCGCGGGCGGGACGAGCCATTGGGCCGGGACCTTGTCGGGGTACTGGCCGAGGGTCATGTGGGCGATGTTGAGGAGCCAGCGGGCGGCGAGGTCATCGGGGAATTCCTTCAACTGTTCCTCGAGGACGGGGATGGCTCCGCGGGACCCGCGCGGCAGGATGTGGAAGGCGGCCGGGGGCAATGGGAACAGGCAGGATTCGGGGCCGTGCCGGGCGATGCAGTTCTCCTGTTCGCCCATGCGGAGGAAGGCGACGGCCTGGCGCATGCGGAGCTGGGAACGGCGGGAGGGAGGGACGTCGATGCCGTTGGCGATGATCGCCTCCATGGCGGCGTAGGTGTTGAGGGCGGAATCGGGTCGGCCGGCCTGCGCCTGGTGCAGTCCGAGCTGGATGCCGATCTGGAGGCGCTGGATGGGATCGGTGGCCTCGTCCCACGCCTTGGCCAGGATGGGCGCGTAGACATCGCTGCGGAAGAAGAGCGAGTTGGGGTCGTGGTTGTCGCGGAACGAGGCCAGACGCTCGGCCATGCGGCGGTTGGAGGGCGGTGGATTGCCGGGGTCGAGGGTGGCATCGGGCGGGTGCGGAGCGAGGCAGAGCGGATCGAGTTGGTAGAGGTTGGTGATGCCCTTCTGCGCGGTGGCGGGGAGGGAGACGATCAGGAAGAGGAGGACAAGGATCCACGACGGGGACCGGGACGCCGGACACGCGATGGCGCGTGGCGGTATTCCGGTGGCAAGGTCAACGCCGCCCGCATGGCGGCCCGTCGGAGTGGACATGGGTGAAGGGTGTCTGAAGGGCTGGGGAGGTTCCAAGGTTCAACATGCGATGCGCGGGATCGGGATCGAACCGTTTGTCCACGTTGCTTTCGATTCCGATGGCGATACCGATGCCGATACCGACGCGTGCGGCAAGGGCAGCCGACCCTGGCTCGCCCGCCCCTCTGGAACGGGGTGGCGACGTCCTCGTCGCCGTTCCGAAGGATTCGTCATGGCGATGAGGACATCGCCACCCCGATTGAAGGGAGGTGAAGCCGGGATGGGGTACTGACAAAGAGGGGCACGGGGTGTTGGATTGCGTCAGGTGGACATGAAAACATCCAGGAATGGGGGGGCTGGGTTTACGTTGATCGAACTGCTGGTGGTCATTGCGATCATCGCGATCCTCGCCGGGTTGCTGATCCCGGTGCTGGCGCGGGCCAAGGACAAGGCGCGGGCGACGGTCTGCCAGAGCAACCTGCGGCAGTTGTCGATGGCTGCGATGATGTACGACGGCGATCACGGGACGTATCCGATCGGGTGGCCGTTGGCGGAGTGGCTGACTGCACCGACACCGCCGATCTGGTACCGGCAGTTGCAGCCCTACGTGGGCAAGAGCCAGAAGGTGGCCGGGCAGGGGATCTTCGTGTGTCCGGGTTCGCTGCAAAGGAAGGAGCAGAAGTCGGGGGCAGCGCTGGTGGCGGGTGGTTTCTGGGGTTATCTGGCCTACGCGCAGAACGCGTTCATCAACAATGGCACCAGGACGACAGGGACGCGTCAGGTCGCAGATCCCGTCGAGACGGTGTTGTACGGCGACACGGACGGGTGGGATGCGTGCCTGTATCCGGACGGGGCCAATGGGGCCAACGTGTGTTACCGGCACAGCGGCGGGAATGAGAAGAGCGCCGAGACCGACCGTGGCGTGGCCAGCGGTGGGCGTCGCACGAAGTTCCGGGCCAATCTCGCCTTTGCGGATGGGCACGTGGAATTGCGGCGGGCGGCTCCGCGACGGTTGTTCACGCTGGAGCGTGACTGAGCCGAACTTCCTGCAGCTTCGATTTTCCTCGGATGCATTTCGCGGCCTTCGTGCGGTGGCTTGGTGTCATTGGAACCCTCGCCTTCTTGGGAACCGTTGTCCTCGGGCAGGAAACAGAGCGTGGACGTCCTTTGCTCCGGTCCTGGGGCGCGACGGAGTATCGTGCGAGTCCGCAGGTCGCGCGGGTGGCGGTGGGGCCCGACGGCGTCTTGTACTTCGCGTCGGCCAACCTGCTGTTGTGGTACGACGGTCACGAGTTCGGTCGGCTTGAAACGCCGCTGAGCCACATCCGGTCGATGGTCGTCCAACCCGACGGTTCCATCTTTCTGGGGGGGACGGATGATCTGGGGGTTGTGCGGTTGGATGCCTTTGGGCGGCCTGCCTTTCGGTCCTTGATGGAGGGAACGGAAGGTGTCGAACGGAAGTTCGGTGTCGTGTGGGAGGCGGCGGCCGCGGGGGAAGACGTCTGGTTTTCGGCGGAGCGACATGTGTTCCGGTGGGCGCAGGGGCGGTTGCAGTCCTGGGCCTTCACGAATGGACCGGGCACCACCGGCGTGATGGTGGCCGGAACGAATGTCTTTGCGCAGACCACCGGAGTAGGCCTGCGGGAGTTCGATGGGCGCGAGTTCGTGACCCGGTCCACCAACGCGCTTGTGGCGCGGGGACTCGTGACCGGCATGGCTGCGGCGGTGGACGGTGGATGGTGGGTGTTGTCGCGCAGTGCCGGTCTCCTGCGATGGCGCGGGGATGCGATGGAAGCGGTGGCCTTCCAGGGCTCGGAGGAGATCCGGAATGGGCGTCCGGCACAATTGGACGTGCTGCCGGACGGACGGTTGCTGATTGCCACGGGGCGGGCGGGGTTGTTCCTCGTGGATCCGGCCATCGGGGTCGTGCGGCATTGGGGAACGGAGGACGGGTTGCTCGCGGACGCGATCCGCGACGTGTGGTGCGCAGCGGATGGAACCTGGTGGCTGGCGACGGACATCGGTTTGCAGGCGCTGGATCTGCCGCTGGCGGTGACGGTGTTTGATGAGCGCCGGGGTTTGCCCACCGGGCTTTGCGGTGGACTGATCCGCCACGAGGGGCGGTTGGTGATCAGCCTGCTGGACGGTATCCATGAGCTGTGGCCGGCCGCTGGGACCAACGCGGCGACGTGGCGGCCGCATCCGCACTCGATCCATTACCCACAGGAGATCGCCTCGGATGCCGGTGGACTGCTGGTCACGGGTGAGAAGGGGTTGTACCAGCTGACGTCAGGCTCCGGTGAGGTGGTGTTTCCGGTGACGGGCGGGTTGATGTCGATTGCACGGATTCCGGGGGAGCCTGCGCAGTGGTTGTGCGGACTGCGTGGTGTTGGAATCGGTGGATGGGAAATGGCGGGAAGTGCGGACATTCACCGGCCTGGGCGAGGTGCGGAACATCGTGCCGGCTGCGGATGGTTCGTGGTGGCTGGCGACGACGGCGCGCGGAACGCATCGGTTGGTGCCCGGTGCGGGGAACGGTCGGGCGGTCTGGGAGTCGGCGACCGTGCGGTCGTTCAACCGGGAAGCGGGTGGGTGGAAGGAGGCTCAGGATTATGTCCAGGCGTGGGCGCTTCCGGACGGTCCGCGGATCGTGGGAAACGAGCGCCTGTGGAGGGCGCGCGGGGGCGAAGGCAAGTTGGAGGAAGACGAATCGCTCGTGGGTGCCGCAGGACCGCTGCGGTGGCTGTCCTCGACGGCGACGGCGGGTTCGAATGCGTTCTGGGGGAACGCGGCGTATTCGTCCGTCCAAGACAGCGTCGATTATCCCTTGAGCCGCTTTGAACGCGGTGCGGACGGCCGCTGGAAGCCCGCGATGAATTCGGCGGTGTTGGCGGATGCCTTGGGGTTCATCGGATCCATCCGGACCCTGCGTGAGGACGGACCGTCCGGGGAGATCATCTGGGCGAAGGGCATGGACCGGTTGCTCCGGGTCGAGAGCCGACAATTGCCCGTGACGGTGCCGGATTTTGGCGTGCGGTTGACCCAGTTCGCCGCGCTGGGAACGAACCAGACCCGGACGTTGGCAGGAACCCTGGCGACGACTGCGACGGCACTCCGGCATACGCGTCGGCCGTATGTTTTCCGATTTGCTGCGGGGCGTCCGGATCGCGGTGCCGGGGTCCAGTATCAATATCGGTTGGTCGGGTGGGACGATGTGTGGAGCCCGTACTCGGAACGGCGTGAGGCGACGTGGTCGGGGCTGCCCGGCGGTGCGTATCGATTCGAGGTGCGGGGAAGGGATCGCTCGGGCCGGGAGAGTGGGGTTTCGGGTTGGGGATTCGAGGTTTTGAGGCCGTGGTACCTGAGCCTGTGGGCGTGGGTGGGTTACGGGACGTTCGGCTTGATCCTGTTTCAAGGCGCGGTGCGGTTGCGTGTCCGGCAGGCGGAGGCGCGGGCGAGGGACCTCGAAGCGCAGGTGCAGGTCCGCACGCGCGAATTGGCGGAGGCGCGCGACGCAGCCGAGGAAGCGAACCGGGCGAAATCGCGGTTCCTGGCGAACATGAGCCACGAGTTGCGCACGCCGTTGAACGGCATCCTCGGGTTCACCCAGATCCTTGCCCGGGACGATCGGATGGATGCGCGGAACCGCGAGCGGCTGCGGGTGATCCGTTCCAGCGGGGACCATCTGCTGGGGCTGATCAACGACGTTCTGGACCTGTCCAAGGTGGAATCGGGACGGGTGGAACTCCGGCCGATGCCGCTGCGGCCGGCTGAGCTCCTGCGGGATGTGGAGGCGTCCTTCCGGCCGCGCGCAACGGAACGCTCGATCCTGCTGGAGGTTCAATGGACGGGTGATGCGGGCACTGTGCGGATGGGGGACGCGCAACGGTTGCGTCAGGTTCTGGAAAACCTGGTTGGCAATGCGCTGAAGTTCACACACCGCGGATCGGTGTCGGTTCGTGGCGGTGAAATGGGCGAGGGCAGGGTGCGCTTTGAAGTCGTGGATACGGGGCCTGGGATGACCGCCGAAGACATGGGGCGACTGTTCCAGCCGTTCTCCCAGGCGGTGACCGGGCGTCCGCCGGAGCCAGGAGCTGGGCTGGGACTGGCCATCAGCCAGCATCTGGTGGGGCTCATGGGCGGGCGGATCGAGGTGGAGAGTCAACCGGGGGCAGGAAGCCGGTTCACGTTTGACGTGCGCCTGCCGCGGGTGGAGTCGTCGAATGCTTCGACTTCGGAAGCGGGATCCGATGGACGCGTGATCGGCTACAGCGGTCCTCGGCGACGGGTGCTGGTGGTGGATGACGTGGAGATCAACCGACGCCTTCTGCGGGAGTTGTTCGAGCCGCTCGGGTTCGGGGTGATGGAGGCGGCATCGGGCGAGGCCGCCCTCGAGGCGGTGCGCGGAGGCGGGTTGCCGGATCTGGTGATCCTGGATCTGCGAATGCCGGGGATGGATGGCCTCGAACTGACCCGGCGGCTGCGTCAGGACGGACGATTCGCCGGACGGATCCTCGCGATGTCGGCGAGCGTGCTGGGCTTTGGGCGGACCGATGCGTTGGCTTCGGGCGCGGATGATTTCGTCGGGAAGCCGTTTGCCGAGGAAGCGCTGCTGGCGGTGGTGGGGGTGTTGCTTGGGGTGGACTGGCAACGCGAGGCGGGAATGGCGGCCCGGGTGGAATCAGCTGGGGTTGGCGACCCGGCGACGCAGCCTTCCGAGGAGTTGCTGGAGCCGCTGCGGTCTGCGGCCTCGCGCGGGGACATCGTTGAGTTCCGAAAATTGCTGGCCGATGCGAAGGTGCGGGCGCCGGAGCATGAGGCTTTCTTCCGGCAATTGGAGGCCATGGCAGCGGCGTATCGCATGGCGGCGCTTCGGGAGGTTCTCACGCAGCGAAAGGAAGCTCCGTGAGCCGCGCCACGATCCTGGTGGTCGATGACGTTCCGGAGAACCTGGGGCTTCTGCTGGATGCGCTCGGCATGGAAGGCCACCGTGTGCTGGTTGCCGAGAGCGGTGAGAGTGCCATGGCCCAGTTGGATCATGAGGTGCCGGATCTGATCCTGCTGGATCAGCGGTTGCCGGGGATGGATGGGATGGAGGTGTGCCGACGGATCCGTCGGCGTGCTGATTGTCAGGATCTCCCGATCCTTTTCCTCACCGCGGTTTCTGATCTCGAGGAGAAGGTGCGGGCGTTGGATGCGGGTGCCGTGGATTACGTGACCAAGCCGATCGAATCGGCGGAGGTGCTGGCCCGGGTCCGGACGCACCTGCGGATTTCGTCATTGCAGCGTGCGTTGCAGGAGGAAGTGGCGATGCGGCGCGAGGCCGAGGAGCAATTGCGTGATTCGTTGGACCGCGCGCTGGTGGTGGCGGCTTGGAGTGGTCGGATCCGGTTTGCCACACGACGGGCGCAGACCCTGCTGGTCCAGGCATCGGAGGGTGCTGGAAGCGGTGTGCTGCCGGCTCCGTTGGTTGCCTTGTTGCGCGGGGCAGGGGTTGGAACGCGGGATGGAAGTCCGATGGAGGTGCGGGTCTTGCGGCCGGCGACAGAGACGGAGGCTGGGGTGCTGGAATTGACGGCTCCGGACCGTGCGACGCCGGCGGCATTATTGCCGTTGGGACTGACGCCCCGGGAGGCGGAGGTTCTGTTCTGGGTCAGCGAGGGAAAGACCAACGCGGAAATCGGTGTGATCCTGAATTCGGCAAAGCGGACGGTGGAAAAGCACGTCGAGCACATCCTGGAGAAACTGGGTGTGGAGAACCGTGCAGCCGCCATCCGGGAGGCCCTGAGGGTCCGCGGGGATGTTTGAGGGCGTGCGGTTGTGGATCAGGCGGGTTCTGGGCGGTGCGGGGGAGGAAGGGGAGAAACTGGCGAGTCGGCATGGTTCCCCAACCACGACGGCCCGCCCACGCGGAACGCCACCCTGCGATGCCCTTCCCCAACAGGAATGACAGGCAGGTTCCTGGCACGGAACCGCACCGGTCATCGAGCACCGCGGCGTCGACCAGGTAGCCCCGGTCACCTGCTCGGACTCCAAACCGTGGGGCGACGGACCCGACACCCCTGAGGGACCCCATTGGATCCCGCTGCCCACGGACGCTGCATTGCCATTCCCCGACACGATCGCTGACAAGCCCTGCCGAACCGGTCTTGAGGACGGCTGAAAGTGAAGCACTCCTACTGCACTTCCGGGCGAGCCATGATCTCCCGCAACGTAGAAACCGAACTGGCGTGACGTTGATAAACTCCCAAAAGAGTGGGGGGAAAGGAATGGGGGACACCCACCGGACGAAGTAGTGGGAAACCACTATCTGGTGCTCATCGGTCTGGATGCGGGCACGAAAAAGGGCGCCGGCGGAAGGCCGGCGCCCGTGGAAGGGAACTGGGCTGGATCAGACGGTCTTGCCCTGGACCTCGATGGCACCCGAAACGGGGCCGGTGGGGACGGCCGATCCGATGTTGGGGCGTTCGCCCTTGTGCCACCAGAGCACGAGTGCGGAGGCAATGTAGATGGAGGAGTAAGTACCGCTGATGATGCCGGCGAGGAAGGTGAACGCGAAGTCGTTGATCGCGCCGCCGCCGAACACGTAGAGGATCATGGTGGAGATGAAGACCGTGCCGGACGTAATGATCGTACGGCTGAGGGTCTCATTGAGGGCGGTGTTCATGAGTTCCTTGAACGTACCGCGTTTGCCGAGCTTCAGGTCCTCACGGATGCGGTCGAAGATCACGATGGTGTCGTTGATCGAGAAGCCGATGATCGTGAGGAGGGCGGCGACGAAGGTCGCGTTGAACTGCCGACCGAGGTGGCCTTCGTGGAAGAGGCCGGTGAGGCAGTAGATGCCGATGGTCATGAGGACGTCATGGATGACGGCCACGACGGCACCGACGGCGAAGCTGAACTCATACCGGAAGGCGACGTAGACAAGGATGCCGAAGAGCGAGAGCAGGGACGCGATGATCGCGGACTTCTGCACCTCGAAGCCGACGGATGGACCGACGAGTTCGAGGCCGACGCGTTCGAATTCGGCCTTCGGGAACGCCTTCTTGAGGACTTCTTCGGCGCGGGCGCCGTTGGAGGGAAGACCCTTGGCGGTGGCCTCGTCGCTGTGCGGCGTGATGATGTTGAGGAACTGTTTTCCGGTGCCTGGATCGGTCTGATACTGGACACCGCTTTCGCCCATCTTGAGTTCCTCGAGGGACTTGCGGATCTCGCCGGTTTCGACCTTGGCTGCGTTGTTGAACTTCAGGGTGAGCGAATCGCCGCCGGCGAACTCAACGCCCTGCATGTTGTGGCCACGGACGAAGATGCCGTAGCCGATGCCGACGATGATGAGGACCCAGGAAGCGATGAACGCGGGCTTGGCCCACTTGAGGAAGTCGACCTTGCCGCTGGGGATGAGGTTCATCATCGGGAGCGTCTTGCGCTCGCCCATCGCCAGCCAGGCATCGAACACGAGGCGGGTGACCACCAGTGCGGTGAACATGGAGGCGGCGATACCGATGGAGAGCGAGATGCCGAAGCCCTTCACTGTTCCGGTGCCCAGCAGGATGAGCAGCACGGAGCTGATCAGCGTGGTAATGTTGGAATCGAAGATCGTGCCGAAGGCGCGGTCGTAACCGGAGGCGATGGCGCCGCGGACGGACTTGCCGGCGTGGAGTTCCTCGCGCATGCGCTCGTAGATGAGGACGTTGGCGTCAAC
>JBIKWS010000113.1:0-8629 GCA_044356195.1 Cyanophyceae cyanobacterium | reverse complement strand
CGGCAGGCCGCCACGACCAGCATCAGCAACAGCAGATAGGGCAGCGTCTTCATGCAACCTCACTTGATCGACGGAATGATGGGTTGGGTGATGAACGGCCCGATGTTGCCGCCCGTCCAGACGGTTACCATCGCCTGGATGAATCCGGAGGTCGCCATGTCCAGCAACTCCTCCGCCCGCGCCCACGGCTTGCTGGCGACATACACGATGTCGCGCGGCTCCAGCCTGAAGTCCTTGGACCGCCCCGAGAGCACCGCGGCCAGATCCACCACGAACGTCTGCGGGTCTTTCAGTGATCCGCGCACGATCAGGATCTTCTGCCGATAGGCCCGCGGCGTGAATCCACCGGCCAACGTCACGACGCTCAGCGCCGTGGCATCCTGGGTCAGACCCTGCGCGCCCGGATTGCCGATCTCGCCCAGGATGTAGACCTCGTCCGCGCTCGCTGATGGAAAGTACAGGTAGTCGTCCGGTTCCAGCAGGATGTTCTGCGTCAGGTCTCCCCGCAGGAAAAGGCGGTCGAAATCCACGGGCACCCGTTGACCACGCCGGATCAGGAATGATCGCGGAAGATCCGCCAGCTCGACCGTGTTCAACTGGAACAACCCCGTCTCCAGTCCCGACGCCTGCGCCACCGCCTCGATCACCGTCAGCGGCCGATCCAGCAGGTAGGTTCCCTTGTTCACGACCTTCCCGAGGATGTGGAACTTCTTCGATTTCCACGACGTCGGCATGACCATCACCCGCGGATTCCGGTACGACTTCGAGAGCTCCTTCTCCGTCAGTTCCCGGAGCTCGGGAATCGTCAGCCCCGTCGCCATCATGCCTTGCGCCTCCAGATACGTGATGCGTCCGTCCGGCTCCACCTGGACGTCCGGTCGCGTCAGCTCGGGCTTTCCGTAGACCATGAACGTCACTATGTCCCCGGGGCCCAGAACGAGTCGTTGTTGCCAGGCGGCCTTCAACCGTCGGAGGTCGCCGGAGAAGCTGCCCGGGGCCACCGGCTCGGGTCCCACCGGCACCAGCAGGCCGATGTTTGATTTCACGCCGTTGGTCAGCAGGGCCATCACCACCTTGTTCGTGCCCGGGGGCACATTTGTCTGCGCTTGCCCCATCCACCCAAGCCACAACACCGACGCCAGCAGCACCGCCCAGCGCCACCCCGTCGCCTTCATGCGAGTTCCCCCCCGCGGCCCAACCGGCGCGTGTCGCGGTTCAACAACACGCCCACCATCCGCACGCCCGAATGCCGCAGGCCTTCGAAGTGGTGCTCGGTATCCGATCCATCGGCGATCCCGGATCCCACCACCCACAACAATTGCGGCACCAATTCCGCCATCAACAGGGCCTCGGGTTCCGCTGATGGTGGCAACTCCACCAGTACCACCGCCTCGCGGCCCGACCACGCCATCAGCGCCCCCATCCAGCGGCGGCGACGTTCCACGTCCCAACGCCAATTCTCGGGAACGCGGATCCAGGCGACGTCGCCCAGGCGCGCGCTGGCACGCAATGGCTCCGTGAGGAATACCTCCAGGTCCATCACGCTGGTCGCGTCGTCGGGGACGCGGTTCGTCACGGCCAGGACGGGGATGCCGCGTTCTGCCGCTGCCGGAGCAAACGCGGCCAACGTGTGCGAGCGCCCTTCCGTGGCATTCGCGCTGCCAAAACCCAGAACCCAAAGCCGGCCCGGTCCCGGCACCAGCAATCCCTGCAAACGCAGCCATGTCCGCAACGCCCAGGTGCGCAGCGTGGGACGGTCCGCCGCGGTCAGCACCGGAATCGTTCCGATGCACGGCAGCTTCGTCACCCGTATCGCGTCGGCACGCGTCAGCAACCGCGAATCAAACGACTCGCGCAACGCCACGAACGCCACCACCGCGAATGCCAGGAGGAATCCGCCCGCTGCGGCCGCGACCATCAGGCGCTTCTTGCGGTCGCTGACTTCGACGTCTCCGGCCTTGGAATCGAAGAACCGGTAGTAACCAAGGTTGGAATCCTGGAAGAGCTGCGCCTCGCGTTGCCGTCCGGCAATCAGCGTCCGGCTCGATGCCAGCGTGTCCAGTCGCGCCTTCAGCCGCGCGTATTCCAGACCCTTTTCCGAAAGGCCCTTCAGCTTCTCTTGGATGTTCGTCATCACCGGTGCCAGCCGCAGGGCCTGCTCCTTCAGGATGTCCTTCTGCGCGCGCAACCCGATCAGGTCGATGTACAGGCTCACGGCCACGCCGTCCTCCGCCGAGCGCGGAGGCGTGATCGTCTGGTTCGTTGTCGATGCCAGCTGCGCTTCCAGTTCCGCAATGCGCGACAACTGTTCCGCGATGCGCGGATTCGAGTCGGCATACTTTTCCTTCAGCGCACTCATCTGGTCGCGCGCCGACTGGAGTCGCGCTGCAATCGGACTGTGCTTCGCCAGCTCCGTCTCGATCGCCGTGATCCGCAGGTCGACCGTCTGGTAATCGATCCGTGTCGTTTCCAGCTTCAGTTCGATCTCCGAAAGCTTGCCGAGGTTTGCGTCCAGTTCCTTGTCCGCGTCGAACAGCTCCTGTTCCCGGGCGTAGGAAAGCAGCTCCTGCCGGAAACGGATCAGGTCGGCGTCCACGCGCGTCAGTTCCGCCTTCAGGAACCGGTTCACCTCCGACGCCTCCTGCGCGGCGAGGTCCTTTGTCAGGTTCACCACTTCCCGGCCGTACACGTTCAAGACGTCCACGGCGTCCGTGACGCTCGTCTCCGTCTTGTACTGCACCCGGATCAGGTCGGTGTTGCGCTCCGGGGTGATCGTCAGCCCGCCCAGCAGCGCCCGCGGCGAGAGCCTGTTCGTCAGTTGCGCGGTCACGCGTTCCAGCACCGGCAACGACTTCATCAGGCTCATCAGCGTCGGCCCGTTCAGTTGCCGCGGCTTGAACGCCTCGCCCACCTCCGACGACCGGAACGTGTTCGGCAATTCCTGCCGCATCAGCTGTGCGGTCGACATGTACGAATTCCGGAACTTCTTCCATCCGTACGCACCACCGGCCGCGCCACCCAGGATTCCCGCCAAAACCAACAGCGGGAGGAAGCGTACCAGCGCGTGCACCATCCGCCACGGATCAAAAGGGATGGGCAATCCGCCCGGAGCCGGCGGCAGCGGTGGAGCCCCGGCCCCGCCGCCCGCCCCGCCACCCATGAAACCGATCGCTCCCGACGCGTCCACCGGCGTCGTGGGTTCCACCGTCCGCGAAACCTCCGCCGGACCCGAACCCGGTCCCGCCGTCGCCGCCGGTGTCGTCTCCCCCGCGGATCGCGCCGCCGCTTCGGCTCGTCGCCGTTGCAGGGCCGCTACGCTGAATTCCTCGTCGCTCATGCCGGTATCGCCTGATGGCGCTCCAGATCCCTGACCACCGCGCTGACCGCGTCCACGTCCACCCGTGGCGAGCCTGCCATCCAGGCATGCTCCAACGCCAGCTTCGCGAGCCGGTTCACCTGCCTTGGCACGCCACCGCTCGCCTCGTGCAGCCGCACCCCCGCACCTTCCGTGAACAGCCCGCCGTCTGCATGCCCTGCCGTCCGCATCCGGTGCCTCAGATAATTCGGCACGTCCCCGACGGTCATCGGACGCAGGTGGAACCGAAGGCTGATCCGCTGGTCGATCGCCGCGTCGCCCGCCACCAGCGGACGCAACTCCGGTTGACCGATCAACACGACCGTCAACAACGCCACGCCGCCGCCGTTGAAGTTCGTGATCCATCGCAGCTCGTGCAGCGTCGCCGCCGGCATGTCCTGCGCTTCGTCCAGGAGCAGCACCAGGTGCCGTCCCTCCGCGTGCAGCCGCCGGATCGCCCCCTCCAGACGCTCGCATCGCTCGAACTTCGTGCCTCCCGACGCCAACGCCGGATCCATCCGTCGCAACACCGCCGACAACAGGTCCCCGAACGAAAACCCGGAGTTCTCCAACGTCACCACCCGGTACTTCCGCGGATCCAGCCGCTCGCTGAACACCGCCCGCGTCAGGGTCTTTCCACACCCGATCTCCCCGCTGAGGAGACCGAGGTTCATCGTGTTCTCCTCCACCAGGTACAACAGCCGGTGCAACGCTTCGTCGTGCTCCCGGCTGGCAAAGAAGTACCGCGTGTCCCACGTCCCCTCGAAGGGACGCTCCCGCAGCTTCCAGTGCCTCAGGAAGTCCGGTGTTGTTGTGTCGGTTGTGGCTTCCACCCTCACGCCTTTCTTGCGGCCACCGCTTTCCGGTACACGTCGAGGACTTCCCGTGCGTTCAGGTCCCAGTCAAACCGCCGCGCATTCCGGAATCCCGCCACCCGCAGGCGCTCACGCGCCGTCGCGTCCGTTGCCAATTCACGTAGCGCTGCCTCGATGTCCTCCACGCGATCCGGATCCACCGTCCGCGCCGCATCCGCCACCACCTCCGCCAGCGATCCGCGCGTCGAGCTGATCACCGGACAGCCGCTCGCCATCGCTTCCACCGGCGGAAATCCGAACCCCTCGAACAGCGACGGATACACGAAAACGTCCGTCGCCCGGTACAGCACCGGCAGCGTTGCGTCGTCCACGAACCCCAGAAACCGGATGTCCCCCGCGTGCGGTGACGCCTTCGCCGCCGCATGGATCGCTTCCGCTCCGTGCCAGTCGCTCCCGCCCAAGGCCAGCTGCCAGTTCGATCCCGTCGCCGCCTTGAACCGGCTGAACGCCTCGATCAACCGGACGTGGTTCTTGGCCGGATGCTCCAGTCGCGACACGTACAGGAAGAACGGCCGGTCCAATCCCCAGCGCGTCGCCGCTTCGGCCTTGGCTTCCGCGGCGTTTCCGGGACGGAACCGTTCGTGATCAATGCCGTTCCAAACGAGGTCCACGCTGCGCCGCTGAACCCCGAAGAAGGTTCCCAGATCCCGCGCCGTGTTTTCGCTGACGGCGATGATCCGGTCCTGTCGGTGCGCCAGCCGTTTCACCACCACCCGACCGTAGATCATCCGCTTCCAGTCGTACTTCCCGCGGACGTGGAATGGCGCGAGATCGTGGATCGTGGACACCAGCGCGCACGGCTTCCGCCAGAGCATCCGCCGGTAGCTCGGCACATGCAGCACATCCAGCCCCAGGTCCCGCGCGATCCCGGGCAGGGTTGTCTGGTGCCACAGGATGTTCTTCACCGCCGGCCGATGCACCTCCGCCACCGGGACAATGCGCATCACATCCGACGCGAACTCCAGCAGCGGCCGGTCCTCCTCGAGCACGAACAGGTGGATCTCATGTCCTGCCACGTGTGCCCGCATGGCCCGCAGCAACGCAAACACGTACTGCGCCACCCCCGTTTTGCCACGCTGGATCACCGAGGTGCTGAACCCGATCTTCACGCGCGCCTCCCCAGCAGGAATTCGTCGAGCTTCGTGAGCTTCAGGACGTTCAACACCGCCGGTGCGGCCTTCTCGTACACCAGATCCACACCCCGCCGTTTCGCCGCCTTCTTCAATTTCAGCATCATGCCCACCCCCGTGCTATCCACGAACGCCACCCCGGAAAGATCCACTGCGAGCCGGCTTCCCGCCGCCTTCGCCTCGATCAACGGCAACGCCACGGATGCCACCGAGTCTGCGGTCACCGCCGTGATATCCCCCTGCCACTGGACTTCCGCTGTCTCCGGAGCCACCGCCACGGGCGCCTGCTGCCGCCTTTGCTCCTCGATCGACGCGGTCGCCTCCTCAACGCTCCCGAAGACCTGGAAGAAACTCTCCAGCTGCATCAACCGCAGCGAATCGCCGATCCGGCTTCCCACCGCCGCCAATCGGAACTCGCGTCCGCTCTCCCGCGCCTGCCGTCGCAACCGGGTCAGAAGCCCGATGCCTGTGCTGTCCGCAAACTGGGTCGATCCCAGATCCAGGACCACGTCGCCCCCTTCAACGGCCGAAACCCAGACGTTCCGAAGGTCGCCCGCCGCTGCCGCATCGAGCCGTTCCGGGCCCTCCAACCGTTGGATCTTTGGCACCGGGCGCCCCGGTGCCACCCCTGCGGACACCACCGGGATCACCGTCGCTTTCGCGCCCATGGCCGTCTCCGGCTTGCGTGCCGCCCTTCGCACCCGCGAATCCCGGACCTGTCGCTGGATTGCCATCCCGAAGACCCACAGATCCTTTCCATACCGTTTCGCCAGCCGACGCGGCTCCTGCAGCATCCGGAAGATCCATTCCAGACCCGTCTTCTGCATCCACACGGGCGCCCGCTTCACCGTTCCCGCCAGGAAATCAATCGTCGCGCCCACCCCGATGCTCACCGGAACACCCATCCGCCGGTAATGCATGTTGATCCACTTCTCCTGCTTCGGGCATCCGAACGCCACGAACAACAGGTCCGGCTTTGCCTCGCGGATCCGCGCCAGGATCCCCTCGTGATCCATCTCCAGCAACGGCTTGAACGGTGGCGAATACGCGCCCACCAGCTTGAGCTTGGGATGCTTCTTCTGCGTGTTCGCCGCCGCCGCCGCCACGCTGGCATCCGTTCCGCCCAGGAAGTACACACGCCACCCACGTTCCTCTGCCTCGCGCAACAATCGCGGCACCAGATCCGATCCGGTCACGCGCTCCGGCAACGGGTTGCCCAGTTTTCGGGATGCCCACACGAGCGGCATCCCGTCACAGAGCACGGCGTGTGCGTCGAACAGGATCCGCCGTAGCTCGACGTCCTCGGACGCCTGCACCACGAAATCCACGTTTGCGGTCGCCAGGTAATGCGGTAGCCCCGAAGAGATCATCCGGGCGATCAACGCCACGGTCTCATCGGTCGTCAGCGGGTCAAACGGTACGCCCAGGATGGCCAGAGGAGGCCTCTCCGGAACGACCGCGGGGGAAGGGGGGTTTTGGTTCATGCGCCCTCGCTGCCCGTGTGTACCACAATCCTCCGGCAGGCATCACATTTTCTCAATTTTGGTTCTGGCGGCCTGACACCCCCCACGGAACGGGGTGGCGACGTCCTCGTCGCCCTTCGAAGGCCATTTCCGAGGCGATGAGGACATCGCCACCCCGGAAACTGTTTCCACAGGGGCACTGTCAAGATGCGCCAGAGCCCGGGGACCGCGCATCCGACGGGAAAATTTAACCACTCGAAACTACCTTGAATCTTGTCGCATTTCTGCCCGTCCCCCTAACCTCCGATTTCTGAGTCCTGTCATTGTATGAATCTGCAAAACGCGCTCCGCCGGGCCCAGGCCCACCGCTCCAACTCGGGCTTCACCCTGATCGAAATCCTCCTCGTCATCGTCATCATCCTTTTGCTCGCGGGCGCTCTGGTCATCTTCGTGATCCCTCAACAGAAGGGCGCTGAGAAGAATACCACCGCCCTCCTCCTCAAGAACGTTGCCGCTGCCCTCGACACCTACCGCCTCAACCTCGGCCACTACCCCACCGAACAGGAAGGCGGCCTCGACGCCCTCTCCAAGAAGCCCAGCTTCGAAAACGAGCGCATGGGCGACAAGTGGACCGGCCCCTACCTCAAGCCCGGCACCATCCTCGACGATCCCTGGGGCAACAAACTCCGCTACGAACTCGCCGACAACTCCGCCCCTGATGCCGACAAGTCCGGAGCCCTCCCCTACAAGCTCTTCTCCGTCGGTCCCGATGGCCAGCCGGACACCGCCGACGACGTCAAACTCTTCACCGAGGAGTCCGAGCGCAAGGAGTGAGCCTCCTTCCTCGGCCCCAGTTCCCATGTTCGAACGGCCCCGAGCGCTTCCGCGCCAACCCGGGGCCGCGTTCACCCTGATCGAGCTCATCCTTGTGGTGGCGCTCGTTTCCCTCCTTCTGGGCGCGGTCGCCTTCAATTTCAGCGCCCTTAGCCGCGGGCAATCCCTCGAGGAAGGCGCCTCCCAGTTCGAGGCCCTCCTCCGTCTCTCCCGCGCCAACGCCGCCGCTACTGGTCGCCCCGTCCTCCTCGCCCTCCTCGCCTCCACCAACGCCGCTCCTTCATCGGACCCTGCTTCCGGTGGTTCCCCCGCGGCTCTCTCCCTCGCCGTCCTTTCCCAGCCCGATCCCCTCCGCCAACCCGACCTCTACCGGACCCTCCCCTCCACCCAATACCTCCTCGCCCAACTCGCCGACCTCATCCGCCTCGAAATCCCCCTCCCCCCCAGGACCGCGGATCCGTCCGATCCGTCGGATCCCTCGGATCAGTCCACTCCCCCCGCCTCCACCCCGTTCACCCCCATCCTGACCTTCAACCCGGACGGCTCCTCCGACGCCGCCGACTTCATCCTCCTGCCCCAGGACCCCGAGGACCGACGCCGCATCCACATCCATGTCGACGCCATCACCGGCACGCTCCACCGCCGCTATCTGAGCGCCGATCCCGGTCGTCCCGACAACGAACTCCCCTCCGAAGAGGAACTCCGCGAAGACGGGGAGTCCATGGAGCCCGACCCCGCCTTCATCACCGCCGATCCCAACGGGACGTCCCCCGCCACCGAGGCCGCGAAACCGTCCAAGCCCTCGCGCGCCCCATGATCCGGCCTCCCATCCATCCCCGTCGCGCGTCCGGCGCGGTCCTGCTGGAGGTCCTGCTTGCCGTCGCCCTGTTTGTCGCTGCCGCTGCCATCGCCACGGCCAGCCTGAATTCCTCCCTCCGTTCCCTCGAACGTCAGCGCCTCCAGACCCACGCC
>JBIKWS010000112.1:0-8665 GCA_044356195.1 Cyanophyceae cyanobacterium | reverse complement strand
TATTTCGAGTTTTGTCATATGAAGTCCAATCTTCAGAACCCGGCAGATGAGGTTCATCCAACATCAGGTCCTGGAAGGTCCCCATACCGTGGCAGGTCCAGCGGTGGTGCCTATGGGGTGTTCTCCGCTCCGGCAGCCACAGCCTCCGGCGTAATGGCAACTGCCTTCTGGCTTCAAACTTGAAACTTCCAACTTCAAACTCTGCCTCCAATGCCAAAACGCTGCATCCTGGTGGTCGAGGATGATTCCGCCATCCGACGCGGTGTCGTGGATGCGTTGACGTTCGCCGGTTACGGGACGCTCCAGAGCGGCGACGGCACCGAGGCGGAGCGCCTCGCGATGACCGCAACCCTGGACCTGATCCTTCTCGATCTCGTGCTGCCCCGGCAGGGCGGATTCGAGATCCTCAAGGCCGTGCGGACCACGCGTCCGACCCTTCCGGTGATCATCCTGACGGCACGCGGCGATGAGTCGGAACGCGTGACGGGACTGCGCCTGGGCGCAGACGATTACGTGGTGAAGCCGTTCAGCATCCGTGAACTCCTGGCGCGGGTGGAAGCCGTGCTGCGGCGTTCGCCGGAACGGCCGCAACCCGTCGGGCAGGTGAACATCCCCGACGGCACCGCAGACCTGGCCCGATGCGAGGTCCGCTTCGAGGACGGCACGCGCTGCGACCTGTCGGAGCGGGAGGTCGAACTGTTGCGGTATCTGGCCGCGAATCCGGACCGCACGATCTCGCGCGATGAAATCCTGCAACGGATCTGGCGTCTCGATCCGCGCCATGTGGAAACCCGAACGATCGATGTCCACATCGCCAACCTCCGGTCCAAGCTGCGCGATCCGGGCGATCAGCCGCGTGTGATCCTGACCGTGCGCGGCAAGGGCTACATGCTGGGTCAACGGCCATGAAGCGTCCGCTGCACATCTGGAGCGTGTTCGCCGCCGTGCTGCTGTTGGCGGTGGCCTTGTTCGGCTGGTTGAGCATGGCCGTGCTCCGACTGGATGACGCCCAACGGCAGCAGCTGGCCGAGGCCGAACGCGAGGAGAAGGTGCGGCTCGCGCTCTGGCGCATGGATTCGGCCCTCGCGGTGCTGGTGGCCACCGAGGACGCCCGAAGCCCGCTGGAGTACCAAGCCTTCCACAGCCCGCCCCGGGCCTGGGCCCCCGACAAGACCATGGTCCCGGCCGGCCGCTTCCTGTTGCCATCGCCCTTGATGACCGCGGCCTCGACGAATACGCGGCTGCATTTCGAGTTCGGTGCGGATCGGATGCCCGTCTCGCCCCAGGTACCACCGCCATCCTTCCGGCCGCTGGCGTTGGACGAGGGCCTTTCGGTGGAATCCCTGCTCCAGGCGTCGAACCGGCTCGCCGTCGTTGCCGGGAAGCTCCGGCAACTGAAGCCGACCGGAACCGAATCGCCCTGGACGGAAGCGCTGTCCCGCGCCGCCGAGGCGGGCGTGACCAACGCAGTCTCTCCGGCCGGTCCCGCTGGGTCCACGCCATGGGTGGCGTCGGGTCTTGGGAATTACGCCAATGAACTTCCTGAACAACAGCAGTTCCTCAACCGGAGCGAGGCCACCGCACGGCAGTCCGTCCTGAACAACATCCAGGTCCAGCAACGCAACGGATATGGATTCAACGACCGCAGCCTTTCGCAGCAGGGATCAGCATCCGATGACGGCGTGCCCGTCTCCGTGGGCCGCGTCTCTCCGGTCTGGATGGGCGACGACCTCTTCCTCGCGCGCCGGGTTGATTTCGCGGCGAACCACCGGATCCAGGCCGTGTGGCTGGACGGCCAGGCCATCCGGGGCGGATTGCTCGCCTCGGTTGCAGACCTCGTTCCCGGCGCGCGTTTGATGGCCGTGGAACCCGGCGCTCCTGTCGACGATCCAAGGCGCCTGGCCACGGTTCCGCTGCGGCTGGATCCGGGTTCCGTGGCGGCGACGCCGGGATCGCCCTGGACGGCATTGCGGATGGCACTCTGGGCGGCATGGGGCGGACTGCTCGTTGCAGCCGGCGCGCTGGCGGTCACGCTGCACGGCGTCCTCGCGCTCAGCGAACGCCGCGCGGAATTCGTCTCGGCTGTCACGCACGAGTTGCGCACGCCGCTGACCACCTTCCGCCTCTACAGCGAGATGCTGGCCGACGGCATGGTGCCGGATGAAGAACAGCGGAAGCTCTACCTCACCACGCTCTGCGCGGAATCCAGCCGTCTGGGACATCTGGTCGAGAACGTCCTCGCCTATGCCCGGCTGGAGCGCGGCGGCTCACAGTACCGACGCGAGACGCTGACCCTGGAGGCGTTGGTCCAGCGGGTCTCCCCGCGCCTGAAGGAGCGCGCCGAACTGGCCGGCATGCGCTTCGTCGTGGAGGTGGCCGCCTCCCTGGCGACACAGATGGTGACGGTCGATCCGGGCGTCGTGGAACAGATCCTGTTCAACCTCGTCGACAACGCCGCGAAGTACGGTCTGGGTGAATCCAGCCCCGGCTGCCTCCGGCTCGAGGCGTTGCCCGAGTCCGGAAAATTCGTGGGCCTGCGCGTGCGCGACGAAGGACGGGGCATCAGTCCCGACGTGGTGGGTCGGCTGTTTGAACCGTTCCATCGTTCCGCGGAGAAGGCCGCGGGATCCGCTCCGGGCGTGGGTCTGGGCCTGGCGCTCTCCCGGAAACTCAGCCGCAGCCTCGGCGGTGATCTGCGTCAGGACCGTTCCGTCCCATCGGGCACCGCCTTCGTGCTGTCACTGGCAACAGCTGCCTGATGTCGCGCCCCGGATGGGGGGACGGGGTGGCGCTTCCACGTCGCCCGGTCCTGAGCCTCTCCTCACGGCGATGAGGACATCGCCTCCCCGTGTGGGAGACGGGGTGGCGACGTCCACGTCGCCCTTCCCACGCCTCCGGCCTTGCCGCGGTAGGCTGCTCTCCCTGGAACCGACCCGTCGTTCCACCGTGCCGCCTCATCCCTTCCAGAACCACGACTCGTTGGGGACGGAGTATCGGACTTCCATCTCCGGCGTGTCGACGGCAGCGCCGCGATGGAAGGACTCGACGCCGGCCAGTGTCATGCCCGAGGTCAGGAGGGTGCGCTCGACCGGATACGGCTGCACGCGGTTCACCACCATGCGTTCGATGTGGTGGATCTGCGGACTGAAGAAGTCAGCCGTCGAGGAACCCCACGTCGGCATGGGCAGGTACATCTGGCAGGAGAGGATCTTCCCGTCCTTCGTCAGACCCGCGTAGTTGAAATCGCGGACGCTCAGCATGAACAACGTCGTGCGGAAGCCGTCGCGATGCTCGATGAAGTAGGCCCATCCCTCGGGAAAGGTCTCGCGCGCCCAGTCGAACGTCACCGCACCCGTTGGGTATCCATCCTTCACCGGCAGGTTGTGGCTACGTGTGAGGGCGGCCACCAGCAAACGTTGCGTGTCCGGCAGCCCGGCGGCGTGCTTCCACATCGCCGCGCCCTTGAGCGCCAGCACCCGGCGGATTCCCACCTCGCCCCCGCGACGCCGCTCGGACATGCACTGCGCGGTTTCGAGTCCGTGGATGTCATAGCTGTCCATGCCGCCGTAGGCGACGCAGACGCTCTCGGCGAGCGGGGTGCCGTGGGGCAGGTCGATGGAGGGAAACCGTCGGGTGACGGGCAGGGACGACCCGGCTTGGAAGGGGAACTTCAACCGCCGCGCGTCCTCCACCATCTCGACGCATTCGCGCCAGTCCGTGGAAAGATGCTTGTCGTTGAAGACCGGCACACTGCGACCGCTCGCCTCGAACACCTTCACCACCTCCTTGAAGAACTTGTACCTCGGATAGAGCATCTGACCCTTGGCGTTCTTCGGATACTTCCCGTGTTCCCCGATGATCACCACGCCATCGACGGCGAGCTTCGACGTTCCCAGCGTGAGGGCCTCTGCGATGGTCGAGTGGATGGGCACGCCGTGCCGCGCCGCGGTACTGCGGGCGAGATCGCCTTCCGGAAACTGATCGATGTAGAGGGAGACAAGGTCGACCCCGGGTTTCCGCCACTCACCTTCCCACCCATAGCCCACCAGGAAGCGATCGATGAAGTGCTGCGCGTGCGAATGGGTCCGGACCTCGGTACCGATCAGTGCGATGCGCTTGCGGGGTGTGGTGGCCGCGCGAAGGGGAGTCAGGGCGAGCCCCGCGGCTGCCGTGGCTCCAGCCGCAATGAATCGCCGGCGGGAAAGAGGGGACGACGTCATGATGGAAGGGAGTTGGAAGTTTTCGGATTCAAGTTTCAAGCCCGGCTGCGAGTTCCCAGTTCCCGGTGTAGGCCGCGGCCCCCACGCGGCGATTCCCTCCTTCTTCACAACTCACACTCCCGACACCGCCGGGTGAGGGCACCCGGCCTGCATGCTCTGGGAACTGGCTTCTGGGAACTTCCAACTCCGGGCCCGCCATGCCTCTGGAGTGTTTGCCCCGAGCGTGTCAGGCTGCTCCCAACGCATGTCCCCAGCTGTTGAACCGTTCGTGGTGGCCGTCGCCGGAGGATCGGGATCGGGCAAGAGCACGTTCACGCAGGAACTGACCCGGCGCTTCCCGCCGGGGAGCTTCTCGGTGGTGCTTCTCGATGACTACTACCGGTCGAGACCCGACATCGGGCATCACAACATCGACACCGCCAATTTCGATCATCCCGACGCACTCGAGTTCGAGCTGCTGCGGACGCATCTCGCCGAGTTGAAGGCAGGGCGCGCCGTGGAATGTCCCGTGTATGACTTCACGACCCATTCGCGGACTTCGAAGACGCATCGGGTGGAACCCGCGCCCATCATCCTGGTCGATGGGGTCCTGTTGTTGAGCCATCCAGCGTTGGCGGAGTCGTTCGACCTGCGGATCTTCGTCGAGGCGTCGGCGGACATGCGGCTGATCCGACGACTGGAACGCGACCGCACCGAACGGGGACGTCCGGTGGAATCGACCCTGAAGCAATACCTGACCAGCGTGCGCGCCATGCACGAAGCCTACGTGGAACCCGCACGCGCGACCGCCCATCTGGTGATCCACAACGACCGGCCAGGCCAGGCCGCCGACGCGATCCGGCGATTGGTGGAATTCGCCCTGCGCCTGCCTGCGGTTTAACACGGCCTTGGATCCACAGATTTTAAGGAGAGCGTGTGGTCCACAGATTTCACAGATTTCACAGATTGGTGGGCGCACCCAGATACGGCCCCACTGGAGGATAGCCTCGGGGCGACGAGGACGTCGCCACCCCGTCCTTTGCGCGGGCAGTGTCAGAGTGCGCACCACGAAACGCTCTGCGGGATCTGTGAAATCTGTGGAATCTGTGGAGAAACAAATGCCGCGCTCAGGGCAATCGGCGGATCAGAAAAGCTCGAGCTGGCCGGGGATCACGCGCCGGAAGGCTGCGGTCGACGGTTCGGGCCAGGCGTGGTCCATGCGATGGCGCCGGGCGCTCACCTTGAAGAGTTGGCTTAGCCGATCGGCGGCGGCGCCGGTGCCGCGCATGCGTTCGCCGAATTCGGATCGGTTGAGCGCCCCATCGCGGAAGTCCCTCAATTGGCCAAGGACCTTGTCGCGTCGATCCGGAAAGTGGCGTTGGAGCCAGTCGAGGAAGATGGGTTCAACGGCCAGCGGGAGCCGGAGGACGGTGTAGCTGGCGAAGGTGGCTCCGGCGCTGGCGGCGGCTTCGAGAAGCCGGGGAACCTCATGGTCGTTGATGGCGGGAATCAGCGGCGCACACAGGACCCCCACCGGTACCCCGGCGTCAGCCAACCGTCGGATCGCCAGCAGACGTGCGGCCGGCGGCGAGGCGCGCGGCTCCAGCACCGTGCGCAACTCCGGATCGAGGGTCGTCAGGCTGATGCACACGGCCGCCGCCCGGTGCTGGGCGAGATCCGCGAGGATGTCCACGTCCCGGGCCACGAGTGCATTCTTGGTGACGATGGTCACCGGGTTGCGGAACTCGGCGAGCACCGCGAGGCAATCGCGTGTGATGTGCAGCTTTCGCTCCACCGGTTGGTAGCAGTCCGTCACCCCGCTGAGCGCGATGACGTCGGGCTTCCACGACGGCTTCGCAAGTTCAGCCCGGAGGAGTTCCGCCGCCCGATGCTTCACCAGGATCCGGGACTCGAAATCGATGCCCGCGTTGTAGCCGAGGTATTCGTGCGTCGGACGCGCGTAACAGTAGGCACAGCCGTGTTCGCATCCGCGGTAGGGATTCGCGCTCCAGGTGAAACCGACGTCAGGTGAATCGTTCCTGCTCAGGATGGATTGGGTGAGGTCCGGAATGAACTGCGTCCGCGTCGCCGGTTCATCGGCCGGGTCAAGATCGGCGATGTCGGGATCATACGCCCGCCGCGTGTGGAGGAAGCGGTTGGGTGGATTCGTACCCGCACCCCGATGATGCTCGGAAGAGGACACGGCGCTACCGATTGGTCGCCACGATGCCGGGAGTGGGCAACGGAGGCAGCGGCGGCGGATTGGGGCGAAGGACAATGCGACGCCACAGGGCGCGTTCCTCGGGAGTCATGGCCTGCCAACGGTTGGCCCCGCGGAGGAACTCGTCCCGCTCGGAGGCCGGGAGGGAGGAGAGCTTTTCGAACCCGGCGATGCAGCGCGCTCGCTCGGCCTCTGGTAGACGGGCGAACCGTTCGAGCGTCTTCTCGATCAGCACCCGCTCGGAATCCGGGAGCCGGTGGATGGCTTTCGCCCGCTGGGTCTCGGTCAGCCCGAAGAAATCCTGGAATGCGGCCGCACGCTGCGCGCGTTCGGTCTCGGACAGGGCGCTCCACTGGGCGAATTGCCGTTCGATGTCCGCCCGGGCGCCCGGAGCTGCCGTGGCAAGGGCGTTGGTCAGGCGGGAAGGTTCGGCCCCGGGACGCTGGACGAAGTGATGCAGGGTTTCGCTGCTTTCGAGGAGGCGGGCGCGGGCGTCGGCCGACAATGCGTCCCAAGCGCGCAGGCGCTCTTCCAGAAGGGCCCGGTCTTCTGCCGGTGCGAGATCGAGTCGGGCAGCGCGCTCGGTAGCCGGGGTCCGCAGGAGCGGTGAAAGGTAATACCGGAACTGCGCGAGTCGGAGCCGGCTCTCGGCCTCCGCACGGGCCTCGGGTGACAGGGCCTCGTGTTCCCGAAGCCGCTTCTCGATCAGTTCACGCGCGGCGGGAGGTTTTGGACGGAGCAGCGCGTCACGCTTCTCGGGCGACGCCGCCAGCAATTCGCGAAACAGCTCAACAGGCGGACGCCCCATCGGAGGAAGCGGCGGCATCGTGCGCGATCCGGCGGGTTCCTGGCCCACGAGGGAAAGGGCCGCTCCCAGAAGCAAGATCCACCCGGACAAGGCTCCATGCCGCCGTGACGTCACACGGGAACCGGACGGGCAGACAGCGCGCTGCGTGGGCGGGGTTTGAGGCGATGTATCCATGGCGGAAGAAGGAATGGAACGGTGGTGTTACTCGGCGAGCGCCAGGATCAGGGCGTCGTCCTCAGGCTTCGGACTGGCGGCGATATGACGGATGACCTCGAAGTCCGCGAGGGTCGCGGCATCGATCCCGGGTACGGTGGCGGCGGTGCCAAGTTCCATCGCTCCCTGGGCCAACCGGGCCCGGTGGGTGGCATTGCCACTGTTCCAGACCACGATCCCGACGATGGCCAAGGCCGCAAAGGCGACCAGCCTCGGCACCCAGCGCAGCCGACGCCACCACTGTTCGGCAGAACGTTCGGTGCGGGATTCACGCGCCACCTCAGCCAGGACCCGCGCCGTGAAGTTGGAGGAAAGCGGCGGGGGCCGCCGACTGTCCAACAGCTCATTCAAGGCCAGCTCGGTTTCAAGGCGTCGGCGCTCGGGATCGGTCAGCCGACCCGGTCGTCGCAATTGCCGGATCGCTTCCGGATCCGGGCGCGGCCCGGATACGTCATCAATCCAGTCTTCTGGGGGTTCCGGGGTCATGTGCGTGATTCCTGAATGGGGAAAACCATGGATTCCTGAAAGTTTCGGGAGCTCATGTGGAGGCCTCCCACGCGCCACTGGCGAGATAAGCCTTCAAACGAAGCTTGAGGATCTCCCGGGCACGATGGATGAGCGACTTCGTCGCCGGTACCGTCGTGCCCAAAACGACCGCGATCTCCTCGTACGAAAGCTCCCCTTCGCGGCAAAGGGCCAACGCCACCCGCTGTTTCTCGGGCAGGTCCGCAATCGCCTCGTCCACCTTGCTGACCAATTCCGCCCGTTCGGAGGCGTGATCGGCCGAGACCTGTCCGGGATCGGGGAATTGGTGGGGCGCGTGGTCGCCCTCGGGTTCGAGCCGGGCGTCGAGGGATTCCGCCGGGTGACGCGAACGGCGGCGGATCTCGTTGAGGCACAGGTTCCGTGCGATGGTGAAGAGGAAGGTGCTGAAGCGGGCCTGACGTTCGTAGCGGCCGGCGGACTTCCACAACTGCACGAACACGCCCTGGGCGATGTCCTCGGCCTCGTCGGCGTCGGGGAGCAACCGGTATACGAAGTGCGCCACGGGTTGCTTCCAGCGGTCGACCAGACGCGTGAACGCGTCCATGTCGCCCTCACGCACCTGAAGCATGAGATCGGCATCGTCGTCCGTGGTGGCCGTCGTCGACATCACAGGCAGGATGGCTAAAACCGGTGCCGCAGGAGAGTTTCGAGATTTCCGTGCAGATGCCAGTTCCCAGT
>JBIKWS010000111.1:0-8696 GCA_044356195.1 Cyanophyceae cyanobacterium | reverse complement strand
CGAGGATCATCCCGTGAACCTGCGGATCGCCGTCCTGATGCTCCAGGGCATGGGCATCGATCCCATCACCACTTCGGATGGCCTTGAGATGCTCTCACTCCTCGCCAGCCATCCGGTCGATGTCATCCTGATGGACTGCCAGATGCCGGGGATGGACGGATGGGAAGCCACACGCCTCATCCGCGAGAGCCCCGCGATCTACGGGTCCCCCTACATCATTGCCTTTACCGCCCACGCCCTCGAACACAGCAGGGAATCCTGCCACACCGCCGGCATGGATGACTACCTGGCCAAGCCCGTCACCCTCCCGACCCTCCAGGCCGCCCTCGAGCGTGCCATCGCTTCGCCACGCATCGCGGATCCAGCGTCCCTTGGCTCAAACGCCCAGTGAGTTCCTCAGATTCCTGACGCAACGGACGCCCCTTGGGCGGAGGGTCGCCCGAGCCAAAACAGAAAGCCTGGAACCCGCCGGGTCGTACCGGGAGTTCCAGGCTTTCCGCGAGCGATCCCCGCCCGTTCAGGCGTTGTAGGTGCTCGAGCTGACGCGGCCACCCGTGCCGGTCCAGTTGGTGTGGAAGAACTTTCCACGCGGCTGATCGATGCGCTCGTAGGTGTGGGCACCGAAGTAATCGCGCTGCGCCTGCAGGAGGTTCGCGGGCAACCGGGCTGCGCGATAGCTGTCGTAGAACGCAAGCGCCGTGCTGAACGCGGGCACCGGCAACCCGTTCATCGCCGCTGCGGCGACGACGCGGCGCCAGCCCGCCTGGCACTTCGCCAATTCATCCCGGAAGTAGCCGTCGAGCATCAGGTTCACCAGGCCCGGATCCTTGTCGAAGGCCTCCTTGATCTTGCCAAGGAACCGGCTGCGGATGATGCAACCCCCACGCCACATCAGGGCGATGCCGCCGTAGTTGAGATCCCAACCGTACTCCTTCGCGGCCGCGCGCATGAGCATGTAGCCTTGGGCGTAGCTGACCATCTTCGAGGCGTAGAGGGCCTTCCGGATGTCTTCGACGAAGGCGGCGCGGTCTGCGTCCAGCTTCGGCTCGGGTCCCTTCAGGACAGTGGAGGCCGCCACGCGCTCATCCTTCATGGCGCTGACGCACCGGGAGAAAACAGCCTCGGCAATCAAGGTCACCGGCTGGGCGAGGTTGGCCGAATCGATCACCGTCCACTTGCCCGTACCCTTCTGACCGGCGGTATCCAGGATCTTGTCCACCAGCGCGCCGCCATCTTCGTCCTTCTTCGCGAGGATGTTCGCCGTGATCTCGATCAGGAAGCTGTCCAGATCCCCGGTGTTCCACTCGCTGAACACGGCGGCCATCTCGTCGGCGGTCATCCCCAACCCCTCACGCATCAACTCGTACGCCTCGCAGATCAACTGCATGTCGCCGTACTCGATGCCGTTGTGGACCATCTTCACGTAATGACCCGAACCGCCGCCGCCCACCCAGTCGCAGCACGCGGCCCCCCCGTCGACCTTCGCCGAGATGCCCTGGAAGATCTCCTTCACATGCGGCCACGCCGCCGCCGATCCGCCCGGCATGATGCTCGGACCAAAACGGGCACCTTCCTCACCACCCGAGACGCCGGTGCCGACATAGAGCAACCCACGCGCCTCGAGTTCCTTCACGCGGCGATCGGTGTCGTTGTAGAGCGAGTTCCCACCGTCGATGACGATGTCGCCCGGCTCCAGATGCGGCAGCAACTGGGCGATGAATTCGTCCACCGCGGCCCCCGCCTTCACCATGAGCATCACGCGGCGCGGGCGCTTCAGCTTGGAGACCATCTCCGCCACCGAATGCGCCCCGAGGATCTTCGTGCCCTTGGCCTCGTTGGCCAGGAAGTCGTCCACCTTGGACGTCGTCCGATTGTACGCCACGACCGTGAAGCCGTGATCGTTCATGTTGAGGACCAGGTTCTGCCCCATCACCGCCAAGCCGATCAGGGCAATGTCTCCAGTGGGAGTGCTCATCGTCGTGTGTTTGAAAAAACCGTCTGCCCGAAACTACCCGCGGTACCCCCCAAGGCCAGAGGGAATTCTATCCCACCAAGCGGTACCAGTTGTCGCGGGGGCGGGGCTCCATGCCCAGGTCGGCAATCAACCGCTGCATGTCCGCCACCCCCATCCGGAAGGTCGTACCGGCACTGCTCACGACATTTTCCTCGATCATGATCGATCCGAGGTCGTTCGCGCCGTACTTGAGTGCCACCTGTCCCACCTCCTGCCCCTGGGTCACCCACGAGCTCTGCACGCTCGGGAAATTGTCCAGGTAGATGCGGCCCAACGCCTGCGTCCGAAGGTATTCATGAGCCCCGACCGTGGGCGCTTTCAGCACCGTGTTCTCGGGCTGGAACGTCCAGCAGATGAAGGCGGTGAAGGCTCCACCACGCAACGCACCCGACTCCAGGGCCGCGCCGTACGCACGCGCCCGTTCCATGGGACCGGCTTCCGTGCCCACACCCAGCTTGCCGGCATCCACCAATCGCCCCAACGAAACATCCTGCTGCGACCGCAGCACCTCCAGGTGCTCGATGCGATCGTCCAAGGTCTCCACATGGCCGAACATCATCGTCGCAGAACTCGCCAGACCCATCGCATGGGCTTTGTCCATCACGCCCATCCATTCGCCGGTGTCCGCCTTCAGGGGGGCAATCCGTTTCCGCACGCGATCGACAAGGATCTCGCCTCCGCCCCCGGGTACCGACCCAAGACCCGCGGCCACGAAATCACGGAGGATCTGCTCGACAGGCTCGCCGAAGACCTCCTGGAAGTGGATGAACTCGCTCGGGCTGAAGCCGTGCACGTTCACCTGCGGGAAACGGTCCCGGATGTGCGAGAGCAGGTCGAGGTACCATTGCTTTGTCAGCTTCGGATGGTGCCCGCCCTGCATCAGGATCTGGGTGCCACCGAGCGCCAGGGTTTCCTCGATCTTCTGGTCCATCTCCTCGTGCGTGATCACGTAGGAGTCGCTGTCCTTCGCCGTCCGCCAGAACGCGCAGAACTTGCAGTACACGTTGCAGACGTTCGTGTAGTTGACGTTCCGGTCGACGATGTAGCTCACGATCCCGTTGCCGCGGCCGCCATGCGCGGCACTCCGCGCCAACTGCCGTCGCCGATCCGCCAACGCCCCCAGTTCCTCCAATGGAAGCCCGGCCAGCCGACGCAACTCGGCCGCGCTCACCCGACCGCCATCCCAAACCCGCTGCAACAGCGCATCGAATCCCGGATCGTAAACCATGCTCCCAGACTAAGCCCGGTCGCCAAACCCCGCGAGGAACTTTCCGTTCAGCCCCACTCCGTGGGGGCATTGTGACACCGCCCCCGCACGGAACGGGGAGGCGACGTCCTCGTCGCCGTTCCAAAGCCACCCCGAAACAAAGCTCGGTCCTGCCTACCGCATCCCCGCCGGCAGCACCTGCACCCGAAGCTTCGACAAGGCGTCCCCGCCTCGATGCACCCGATGCGTCGCCTTCACGAAATCCCGTTCGGTCGCCGTGTGGATGTTCACGAACGTCTGCGGGTTCCGGTCCACCAACGGAAACCAGGAACTCTGGACGTGCACCACCATCCGATGCCCCCGCCGGAAAGTGTGCAGTACGTCCGGCATCGTGAAGGTCACCTCGGTCATCTTCCCCGGCTCCATCGGTTCCGGCTTCTCGAAACTGTTCCTGAACCGCGCCCGCATCACGTCACCCCGCACCAGTTGCTGGTACCCACCCATCCGCACGTGCGCCGGATTCGGATTGGGATCCGGAAAGTCAGGATCGTGCACATCGATCACCTTGACCACCCAATCCGAGTCGGTACCGGTGGTCGACACCTTCAGGGTCACTACGACGGGCCCGGCGAGGGTCAGGTCCTCCTCCAACGGCTCGGTTTCGTAGACCAGGACGTCCGGACGCGTCGCCGCGAAGCGTTGGTCGTGGGTGGGATAGCCGCGTGGATAATCGGTGGTCACCTCCATCGTGAAAGGCACCGGCTTTGCCGGATCACTGATGAATTCATCCGCAGCCGAAACACCCTCCGTGGGTGCCCGTCCACGGACAAGCCGCCCGCCAGCGTGCAGGAACAGATCCTCCTCGCGGGCCTCGGCCGGCGGCCACACACCGAACCGACGCCACCGGTAAGTCCCGGTCTCGAACATCATCGCCTCGGGGAGTGACAGGTTCGTATCGCCCTTCAGGTGATACCGGAAGAAAGGCAGTTCCATCTTCTCCCGGTAATGCACGCCCGTCTTCGCCCGGAACGAGATGTCCCCCACCCGATCCCCGTCGCTCGATCCCCATTGGCCGTGCGTCCACGGTCCCATCACCAGCAGGTTGGTGATCCCGGGATTCAGCTTTTCAGTCCATCGGTAGGTTTCCAGCGCCCCGAACAGGTCCTCGGCGTCGTACCATCCGCCCACGGTCATCACCGCACACTTCACATTCTTGAGGTGCGGTCGGATGTTCCGAGCCTGCCACCAGGCGTCGTAATTCGGATGCTCCAGGAAATCCCGCCAGACAGGCACCTTGCCACGGAAGTGGTCCGACTCCGACCGCGCCAATGGTCCCATCCGGAGGTAGAAGTCGTACCCATCCGGGTTGTTGAACACGAACCGCTTTCCGCCATCCCGCAACGGATCGTCCGACTTCTGCTCGAACCAGTAGAAAAACCCGAAGTTCTGGGCGAGGAAGAAGGCCCCGTTGTGGTGGATGTCATCCCCCATGAACCAGTCCGAGATCGGCGCCTGCGGCGAGGCCGCCTTCAGTGCCGGGTGGCTGTCGATCATTCCCATCGAGGTGTAGAACCCTGGATACGAGATCCCGAACATTCCGACCTTCCCGTTGTTCCCGGGGACATTCTTGACGAGCCAATCGATCGTATCCCACGCGTCCGAACTTTCGTCCGTGACCACACCAGCCTTCCCCGGGTTGAACGGCCGAACGTGTTCGAACACCCCCTCCGAGGCGTGGCGCCCCCGAACGTCCTGCGTCACGAGGATGAACCGGTCACGGGCCAGGGCTTCGAAGGTTCCACCCGGATCCTGATAATTGTCCGGGCCGTACGGCTTGAGCGCATACGGCGTCCGGGTCAGTACAATCGGGTAATTCGTCGAGTCTTCCTTGGGTATGTAGATCCGCGTGAACAACTTGACGCCGTCGCGCATCGGGATCTTCCGCTCGAACTTGGTGTAATGCTCAGCAAGCCAGGCGGCGTCCGCCTCGGCCTTGCCGGTCTGCGCACGGGCAACCATCGCCACCCAGCCCAAGGCCAGGCCCAATATCACCATCGGCCATCGAAGCATCACGCGCCCACTCAACACAACCCGCCGTCCCTTGGCGAGACCGGCATGGGCACGTCTTCACACTGTCCGCTGTGGGAATTGGTCGCGTCACGGCGACGAGGACGTCGCCACCCCGTTTCTGGAGGAACCAGTGGCATGACGCGCCCGACCAGCTCCGAAAGGACACCCGGACAAAAAAAACAGAGGTGGATTCCCGTGTTTCCCCTTGCGAGGTCCCACCCGAAAACGCCACCTCTGAACCAGACCGGACAACCATCAAAGACGCCAGACGGACGTCCTATGAACAAGACCCATAAACCGGCCTGATGGAGCGACTCTATAGCTGTCAGGATTCCACCGACACCATCCAAATCTTGGTATTCCGTCCGTCCGCGGTTGCCAAGACCGCGGCTCGCCCCTCTTGACACCGTCACTTCCATCCGCAGCTTGCCCCCCGATGGAAAAAGCCACTCGAACCTGCGTTTGCCCTGTGGACGTTCCGGGCGCAACCTGACCGACGGTCTCAACGACGTACTCCTGTCACTGCTCCTACCCCACCAAAACTGGATGGACCCAAGATCCTCACACACCGGCACCCAAGGCGCGGAACCCCCGTCGGACGCCTTGCGTCTTGCACGGACGATCGAGCAACTCGCGCTTCAGACAGGGGTTCCCTTCGACCCGCTCCTGGCCCGCGATGCAGCGGTGCGCGCCACTCAGGCTGTTGCCGGATCCGACCGTTCCCACCGGTTTGAGCAGGTCATCGCTGCCGCCAGCGAATGCTCGCTCCGTGTCACTCCCATCCGGGCCAGCCTGACCGACGTCGTGTGGATGGCACGCCGGGATTCACCCATCATCGCCATCAGTCGCAGCGGTGAATGGATCGTTCTCGCCCGCCGGGGACTGTTCCACCTGCGGATCGCCCACCGCGATGGCCGCCCGGGCGATGAATCGATCCGGCGCGAGACGCTCGCCCGCGAGTTGGGTCTCACCGACGCCGACGTCACAACGGAGTTCGCCGTTGTTCATCCCGAAAGACCCGCAGCAGACCTGGATGGAAACAAGGGTCGGTCCGCCGGAGGGGTCGGCACCGAGGCAACGGATGGAGGACATGGACATGGGCACGGAAATGGGAATGGCCATGGCCACGGTCACGGAGCCCACCCTCACCCCGAGCCCTATCAGCGCCTGTTGGGCCTGATGCGCGCCGAGATGCCGGATGTTTGGTCCATCGTCCTCTTCTCCGTCATTACGGGCATCCTGTACCTCGCCGTCCCGCTGACCGTGGATGCGGTGGTCAACAACATCGCCTTCGGTGGACAGGAACAGGTGTACCTGCAGGCCTTGGTGATCCTCTCCGTGGCCCTGCTGGCATTCCTCGGCCTGCTGGCCTTCGTACGGGCAGTCCAGCATTACATCACCGAGATCATCCAGCGCCGGATCTTTGTCAGGCTCGCAGCAGATCTCGCCTACCGGTTGCCGCGCGTCACGGCCAACGCCACCGACCGCATCCACGCCCCCGAACTGGTCAACCGCTTCTTCGACGTGCTCACCGTCCAGAAGAGCACCGCACTCCTCCTGCTCGATGGCGTCAATCTCGTGCTTTCGGCAGTCATCGGCATGGTCGTGCTCGGCTTCTACCACCCCTCATTGCTCGCCTTCGACCTGGTCCTGCTGGCGCTGGTCTGTTTCGTGGTCTTCGGTCTCGGTCGCGGCGCGGTGAAATCCAGCATCCAGGAATCCGTCAGCAAGTACTCCATCGCGGGCTGGCTGGAGGAGGTCGCCCACTTTCCGAACCTCTTCAAGAGCCCGGGAGCCGGCCAATTCGCACTGGATCGGACCGACGTCCTCGCGCGCCGCTACCTCGACGCTCGCAAGTCCCACTTCCGCGTCCTCATCCGCCAGATCAGCGGACTTCTCGCCATCCAGGCGCTGGCGTCGTCTTCGCTCCTCGTTGTCGGCGGTGTGCTGGTCCTCTCCGGTGAGCTGACCCTTGGCCAGCTCGTCGCGTCGGAGATCATCGTCAATGCCGTCGTCTCATCGGTCGCCAAGCTCGGCAAGCATCTGGAGGGCTGGTACGACGCCATGGCTGCCGTCGACAAACTCGGTTATCTCGTGGATCTGGAAACCGAGCGCGAAGCAGGGGAAGTCCCCGCCGACCGTACCCGCCCCGCACAGGTCGATGTCTCCGGTCTCTCCTTCGCCTACGACCACAAACCGGTCCTGTCCGATGTCTCCTTTTCGTTGGAACCCGGTTCCCGCACCGCCCTTTCTGCCCCGCTCGGCGGCGGGGCCAGCACCGTGCTGGATCTCCTGTACGGCCACCGCAACCCCACCTCCGGCCACGTCCTTGTGGACCGCCTGGACCTTCGCCAATGGTCCCTGGAGGCCCTGCGAAGGGATGTCGCCATCGTCCGCGGCCACGAGATCATTGACGCCACCATCTCCGAGAATGTCCGGCTCGCGCGTACCGACATCGGTCTGGACGAAGTGCGCGAGGCACTCGCTGCCGTCGGACTTCTGGAGGACGTCCTGATCATGCCAAGAGGCATGGATACCCCGCTTCTCCTCGGGGGGCGTCCCCTCACCAAACTCCAGCGCACACGACTCGTCCTCGCCCGGGCCATCGTCGGCCGCCCACGCCTGCTCCTGATTGACGAAGCCCTCGACGGCCTTGAACCCGGCGTGCTCCATGCTCTCGCATCGGTCCTGTTCGATCGGACGAGGCCCTGGACCCTGCTGATCGCCACGCACGACAGGGAAGTCATGCAACTCTGCGATCGTCAGGTGAAACTCGATCCCACGAAGTCCACCGGGACGGCCCACGCCGGAAACCACTGAACCATGGAAACCGGACATCCCACCCACTCCGCACCGGCCGACACGACCGGAAATGACTCCATGCCCATGCTGGATCATCGCAGCCAGCTTCCAGCGCTCGCGCTGGCTGGTTCGGTCCGCGGCGCACGAATCCTGAGCCGCGTGCTTTCCACGCTGTTCTGCGTGCTTCTCCTCGGTGTGATCTTCATGCCCTGGCAGCAGTTCGTCAGCGGCACCGGCCGTGTCGTTGCCTACGATCCCTTCGACCGTTCCGTCACCATCGAATCGCCTCTTCCGGGACGCGTCGCCAAATCCCACGTCGTCGAAGGTCGCGCCGTCCGCCAGGGTGATGTCCTGTTTGAGATCGTCGACAACGACCCGAACCTCCTCAGCAACCTCCGACTCCAGCGCACGGAAGCGATCACCCGCAGGGCGGCCGCGACCGATCGCGCCGACGCCATCGGGCGTCAGATTGCCGAACAGGAGCGTTCCCTCCGCTTGTCCATCGAGGCAGCCCAGACACGGCTGGACGCCTCGCGCTATGCCGCACAGACGGCCAAACTCCAATTCGACCGCATCGAATCGCTTTTCAAGGACAAGCGTGGC
>JBIKWS010000110.1:0-8754 GCA_044356195.1 Cyanophyceae cyanobacterium | reverse complement strand
CATCGGACCCACTACGCCGCCCTTCAGCTTCTTGCCGACGTCACGGATTGCATGGCGCAGTTCATCGACACTGGCCTCGCCGCCGGCTTCGCTCCCTGAGTCCTCCCGGTCCACACGCCCATTTCCTACTTCCCGGGACAGTCGGGCGTATCGGCGCCGGACCGTCTCCGCCATGCAGGCAAAATCGTTCTGCTCGGTCACCGACTTCATGCGGAAGCGCCGATAACTCGCACGGTCGGGCCGCCCGTGCCAGAAGCTCACCATCGAGGCCACCATGTAGGTCCCACTGATGTTGGAGATATCGAATCCCTCAATCCGACGTGGCGGCTCCCCCAGCCCGAGCACCCGCGCCAGCTCCCGCAGGTCCGACTCCGGATTGATGGCCACCGGGAGCTTGTACGGAACCCTCTCGAACTTCTCCGTCTTCTGCGTCGCCCGCGTCAGGTCAGCGATGGCATCTCGGAGCTGTGCCGCCTTCTCGAACTCAAGGGCGGCAGCGGCCTTGCGCATCTCCGCCTCCAATTCCCCCCGCATTTCCTCCGTACAACCCTGAAGGAACTCAATTCCCGCCTTCACCTGTTCGAGGTACTGGTCACGGGCGACGTTCCCGATGCACGGCGCCGTGCAATTCTTCAGGTTGGCGAAGAGGCAATGCCGATAATCCGATTCCGTCGGTGTCAAAGGCCGGCACCCACGCAGCTTGAACTTGCGCCGCATCATCGTCAGCGCCCGCCGCACACTGCCGCTGTGCGCAAACGGCCCGAAATAGACGCTCCCGTCATCCTTGCGCAACCGGGTCAGCGTGAATCGGGGAATGGGATCGTTCAGGTTGACCTTCAACAGCAGGAACCGCTTGTCGTCCCGGAAGTCGATATTGAACCGGGGGCGCATCTCCTTGATGAGCTTCCCCTCCAGAAGCAACGCCTCGGCCTCGCTCTTCACCACGTGCCAATCCAGATCGTGGATGGCCTCAACCAAGGCATTGAATTTCAGATCCCACCCCATCCGACGCGACGGATGGAAGTATTGCGAAACCCGCTTCCGGAGATCCCGCGCCTTCCCAACGTAAATCACCGTGCCGAACCGGTCCTTGTGCAGATAGATCCCCGGCCGATGCGGCACCTGCGAGAGCTTGTTCCGGATGTGATCGGTCAGAGGCATCGCAGGCATTTCATCCGAAGCCCCGCTCAGGCGCCGGCGTTCTCCATGAAGGCATAGCACAGCAGGTGAAGAATATGCATCTGAACATCTTCGACCCGGCCGTAATGGGTATCTCCCACAACCACCACCTGCTCTGCCAAATCAGCCATCCGTCCCCGCTTGCCACCCACCAACGCGATGGTCCGCAAGTCATTGGCCTTCGCCCACTCATGCGCCTTCACAAGGTTCGGGGAGTTTCCGCTGACGCTCACGCCAATGAAAACGTCCCCGGCCCGCCCGTAGTTCATCAACTGCTTCACGAAGACGTCGTCGTAGGAATAGTCATTGCCAAGGGCCGTGATCCACGCCGTGTTGTCGGTCAGCGACAACACCCGGAACCTGCGGGCCATCTTGTCAGAGGCTCCCTTTCCGAGGTCCACGGCAAAGTGGGACGCGTTCGCCGCGCTGCCACCGTTGCCGGCGATGAAGATCTGCCGATCCGACGCATGCGCCTCCTTCAAGGTCTCGACCAAACCCACGAGCTGGGCCGGGTTCAAGCTGTCCACCGCCCGCTTCTGCGCTTCCAGGTATCCTGCAATCCATTGCTGCATGCCCACAGCCTGCCGCAATCCATCGATCGAGGTCGAGCCCGCCGAAAGGACGCGCCGCTACAGCTCCCATTTTCGAGAAGGGCATCCCACAGGGCCTTCGGTCGGCTTGTGGCGATCTCCAAGAGCCGGAAAGGTGCCACCAAGCCGCCCCCGCATACCGCGGAACCTGTCGAAATCCCGCCGCTCGAGCCAAAGTTCGGGTTATTTACCTGTACTAATATTCCCTACAGATCACTCATTGTGTCATGTCACGAAATTTGAAATTCTCAAAAACACCAATGAATTCGCACATTTCAAATCTGCGAATCAGCTCCTCTGGGAGAGTTTGAACAAAGGTTGGAATTTATACTTGTTGAGAAATCCCATGCCCGAGAACAACTTGATCCCGCTGTGCAAGCTAGGGACTGGTTCCGGACAGGGGTGTCCGGGGCGCCGGTACCCCGGCGTCTATTCAAGGAGAGTCGCAGTACATCCAGTGAAGCAGGAGGGAATCGCGGAACCCCCATCGACCGCGCCCCTCACGAGGATCCTTCCGGGATCCGTGCCTTGAAGGCGGGCATCCCCGCCAACGAGGACCTCAGTTCCCGGACTCATCGGAATCCTACAGCGGCAACTTCGCCCACGACCGCTTCCACTTTTCCCATCCGATCCGATTCTACACCGGACGCAACTTGCCGTCCGGATCCCAAGGCTGTCCCGTCGCAGGGCATCCAAACCCATCACGGCCGTTGCACCGGCCGATCCCAATTGCAACGGGGATTTCCCCTCCCCGCCCTACACACCGACCTCATGGTTTGCTGGTCCGCCTTCCCCGGCGGAGTTTCCCGTCCGATCTGGCATCTCAACCCCATCATCCCCATGAATGCCCGTCGTGTTCTTCCTATTGGCTGGCTGACCCGTTTGGCCACAATTCTTGTCCTCCTGTTCTGGGTCGCAACCCGAGCAGAAGCCGGTCGTCCTCAAGCTGAAAACATCATCTTCGGATCCATCTGGGCCAACGGCCGGCCCGTAACGACCACGAACCTCGTCATCGAAGCGCGTCGCGGAGATGTGGGGCCGGTGGTGGCCCGCTATCGGCTCGGCGATGACCCCGGTGCGGGAGACCTGTTTTTCCTGAAAATCCAACGGGAGACGGCTCCCGCCCTGTCACCGGTCAGTGTAGACTCCAGCGAACCACTCACACTGGTCGTCACCGTCGCCGGCAAGCGTTCCTTCCTGTCCCGTGTACAACTGCCTTCGCCCGGTCGATGCGTCCGTGTCGACTTCGGGCGCCAAGCCGAAGGAGCCATGGTGACCCTGGTCGCGTTGCCGCCCGCGAACATCCCCGCGCCCACGGTGCCTGCGACACCAGCGTCCACACCCAGGCGGGGACGTACCACCGAGGAAACGCCGACTCACCCCACCGCTCTGGCCTCGACCGTGATGCCCATGGTTGGCCGTCGGTGGGTCCTTCGCTGAGCCTTTTGTCCGTCCGTCGCGATCAAAGGATCGAACGTTCAGCGGGCCTACCTTGACGCCAACTCCGACTTGGCTTCTTCGGATCCGGAACGGGCGGCTGCCTCCAGCCAGACACGGGCAACGGCGGGATTGGCCTCCACGCCCTGCCCCGCCGAATAACGACGGGCCATGGCCAATTGGGCAGAAGGGGATCCGTTCGCGGCCTGCTCCTTCTGGAAGGCAAGGAGTCGTTCCTCGACCAATGCAGGATCAACCGGTGCCGCATGAAGGATGGTGGACGGGCGCGCCGCCGACATTGATGTCATTCGGGCTGCCGAAGCATCCATGGCGGACGCAGACTCAGTCTGTGGAAGGCTTCCTGCGGATGCCACCTGTGCGCCAGAAACGGCACGGGTGCTGCCAAGACCTCCGAACGTCCGACCGCCATTGACTGCTCCCCCCTGCGCGCCACCTCCTCCTGCCGCATTCCCGTTGAGAAGATGGGGCATGAACATGCCCGCCGCCCCGACCCAGTTGGGATTCACCATCGCGCCGCCGCCACCTCCACCACCGCCAACTCCGCCCAGACCTCCCACAGGACCGGCCATGAGCATGGGGCGCGTCACACCGGGGATTCCCAACGTGTGGGCGGCCACGTATGGGATGGTGAATATTCCGCCCTGTCCTCCCTGCACACCGGACAATCCCGAAGCGGGTGCCTGGGCGAGGACGGACAGTGGCAGCGAAAGGAAGGCGACCAACTGAGCGTATTTACCAACTCTTGGTGACATGATGGACTCCTACGCCTGTCGACCGGATCTGCCAAGCCCCCTCCCCCTCAAACTGTCAGGATTTCCTTTTCCTTGTGAGCGACGTGGTCATCCACGCGCTTGATGTACTGATCGGTAAGCTTCTGGACCTCGGTTTCCGCATCCTTGATATCGTCTTCGGAAACGCCTGCTGCGCCCTTGAGCTTCTTGAGGGCCTCGATCGCCTGCCGGCGCTCATTCCGGACCGCCACGCGGCCATCCTCGGCCATGCGCTTGACCAACTTCACGAACTCCTGGCGGCGTTCGTTCGACAATTCAGGAAGGATCACCCGTATGAACCGGCCCTGGGTGGCAGGGTTCAACCCCAGACCGGACTGCTGGATCGCCTTCTCCACCGCCTTCATCGTGCTCTGGTCAAAGGGTTGCACCATCAGCATGCGAGGCTCCGGCACGGAGATCGTCGCCAGTTCCTTCAGGCGCATGTTCGAGCCGTAGGCTTCCACCTGGACGTTCTCGATCAGGCTGGGGGAAGCCTTCCCGGTGCGCACCCCCGAGAACTCGTGGACCACGTGGTCCTCGGTCTTCAGCATCTTCTCCTCGGTTTCGAGCAGGATTTCGTCAATCGACATGGCAGGTATCAGGTTTTGGAAAGTTGGTTTTCAGGGCTTGTGGCCGGTCGGCGCTGCGTTGGCAGTCAGGTGGTGACCAGCGTCCCCACCGTTTCGCCCAGAACCACGCGGCGCAGGTTGTGCTCCGCGAAGAAATCAAACACCACGATGGGCATCTTGTTGTCCATGCACAGGGCAAAGGCCGCGGCGTCCATGACCTTCAACTGCTTCTCCAAGGCCTCGCGATAGGACACCTGCTCATAGCGGACCGCATCCTTGTGCTTCTTCGGATCCTTGTTGTAGATGCCGTCCACCTTGGTCGCCTTGAGGATGACCTCCGCCCCCATCTCGTTCGCGCGGAGCGCTGCCGCGGTATCCGTGGAGAAATACGGATTTCCAGTGCCCGCACCGAAGATCACGACCCGCCCTTTTTCGAGGTGCCGGACAGCACGGCGCCGGATGAAGGGTTCCGCAATCTGGGCCATGGTGATGGCGCTTTGCACCCGGGTGGGGACGCCCTGCTTCTCCAAGGCGTCCTGCAATGCCAACGCGTTGATCACGGTGGCCAGCATGCCCATGTAATCCCCCGTCGCTCGTTCAATGCCGCGCTCGCTGCCGGCAAGACCGCGGAAGATGTTTCCGCCGCCCACCACCACCACCACTTCGGTACCCAACTCCCGTACCTCGGCAACCTGTCTCGCCATGTCATGCACGGCTTCGGGTGATATGCCGTTGCCTTCCTTGCCGCCCAGCGCTTCACCGCTGAGCTTGAGGAGGATTCGACGATACTTCGGTGCAGGGGACTTGGGGGTGCGCGACTTCATCGTGTACCCAAGGAATACCAGTCATGGCGGATGGGCGTCAACGCAGCGACCGGCTCACCGCGGACCCGGAGGCAGTTTCTCCTTGAGGAACGTGGTCATCAGATCGCGCAGGTGGATCGTCGTCCCGGCGCCTTCGCTGATGCTGTGTGAGCGGTTCGGGTAAGCCATCATCTGAAAGGGCTTCTCGTGCCGGATCAATTCGTCCACCAGCGCCTCCGCCCCCTGATAGTGGCAGTTGTCGTCGCCGGTGCCGTGGATCAGCAACAAGTCCCCCTTGAGTTGATGGGCGAAGTGGATGGGAGAACCGTTGCGGAACCCGTCCACGTTGTCCGCCGGCAACCCCATGTAGCGTTCCTGATAGATGGTGTCGTAAAAGCGCTGGTTGGGAACCGAGGCGATCGAAATCCCGGCCCGGTACAACTCCGGATACTTGAACAGGGCATTCAGGGTCATGGAACCACCCCCGCTCCATCCCCAGACACCAATCCGCTCGGGATCCACCGAAGGCTGGCTGGCCAGCACCGCACGCACCGCACCCGCCTGTTCGGTCGGAGCGAGGATTCCCACCTGTCGATAAACCACCTTTTGCCACGCCCGACCTCGTGGAGCACTCGTTCCCCGATTGTCGAAACTCATCACGATGTACCCCTGCTGCGCCAACATGGCGTGCCAGAGGTGGGACTTGCCACCCCACGAATCCGTGACCGTCGATCCCGCGGGCTCGCCATACACGTAAACGAGCAACGGATACTTCTTCGCCGGATCGAAGTCCGGGGGCCGGACGGCCCAGGCGTCGATCTTGACCCCGTTTGTCAGGGTCACCTGGAAGAACTCCGTCTTCGGCTGGGCCAGCGCCGCCAACCGATCCTTGAGCTTCTGATTGTCCACCAGCACGCGGACCACCTTGTGGTCCGGCAGGCTCACCAACTCCGTCACCGGCGGCTCATCAAATCGCGACCGCGTATGGAAGGCATGGGATCCGTCCGGGGATACCCGATAGGAATGCGTGCCCGGCTGGTCGGCGGGCGTCACCCGCTCAAGGGAACGTCCGTTCGTACGCACCCGGTAAAGGTAACGCTGGGTGGCATTGGTCGGCGAAGCCATGAAGTACACCCAATCCTGGCCAACATCCGCGTGGACCAGGTCAGTCACATCGAACTCTCCGGCAGTGAGGGTCCGGACCTTTCCGCCCTTCCGCCCAACGGTGTGCAGGTGACGCCATCCGTCCCGCTGGCTCCAGAAGAGCAAGTGCTTGCCGCCATCGAGCCATTTCAGGTTCTGATGTCCGTCGACCCACGCCTCATCCCGATCCACCGCCAGTTGCCTCGTGCGTCCCGTCGCAGGATCCGCGAGCAGGATCCGGTTGGTGTTCTGCAACCGGTTCAATTGTTGCAGCAGCAACTCGCCCCCGGTTGCAGTCCAATCCAGATCGAAGAGGTAATGATTGCGTGGGTCGCCCGCCACGTCGACCCAGCGGGTCTCTCCCCCGGTGGCCGCCACCACACCGACACGACAGGCCGAATTCACCTCCCCCACCTTGGGGTACGGAATCCACTGCACCTTGGGGTACAACCCGTCCACGTTATCGACCAAGGGCACCTCCCGCAGCCCCTCGGAATCCAGCTGCCAGTAGGCAATGCGCGTCCCGTCGGGGCTCCACCGGAAGCCTTCGCGCAACCCAAACTCCTCCTCGTACACCCAATCGAAAGTCCCGTTGATCACCGTCGGCGAGGTCGTCCGGGTCAATGCCGTGATCTCATGGGTCCGGACATCCTCCACGTAGATATTTCGTTCGCGGACGTAGGCCACCCGCGTCCCATCCGGAGAAAAACGCGCGAACATGAGGCTCGACGCCGGCGCGTCGCCGCCCAGCTTCCTCAATTCACGCGCCGTGCGGTCCAACACCCAGTAATCCCCTCGGCTGTTCGTCCGCCACACCCGCTTGGAACGGGTGTAGATCAGGAGTCTCGAACGATCCTTGGACCATTCGTGGCCTTCAACGGAGAGCGGGCCCGACTCGCCCTTCGGGATGAAGTCCGCCGCGGGAATCAAGACCTCACGGACACCCGTGGGCACGTCGTGGCGAACGAGGTCGCGACCGCTGGATGAGTTGGTCGGAGACTCGAACGTCGTGTACCCACCGCCGCTTTCCAGCCATCGCCCGGAGAACGAATCCCCGTTGAATTCCCCGCCGCTGAAAATCCGTTGGAGGGTCAGCGTGGGTGATGCTGCAGCGTTGGTCCCGGCTTCCGCCGCGTTTGCCTCGCGACCTGCCAACAGCAGGACGAGAGCAACACGCACCAGCCAATGCCCACAGCCACCTCCAAGCAACGTCGAGATCTGTTTCATGCCAGAATGCCACTGTTCGATGAACCGGGAGTTTCCCCAGCGCTGGGACCACTCTCCGATCGGCCGCGCAAAACGCCAGCCCGCAGTCATCCGCAGGGCGAAATCCACCGGAGCCCTCTCCACGGCATCCCCTGTTTTTGATCCGCCCAACCCGCAAATCTCATTCGCCCAGCTCATGGTTCCCGCGTAGTCTTCCGACACCATGCCGTCTGAGTCGCACCCCCTGCCGTGGACGCTCCGTTGGATGGCCCGCATTGGGGCCGTTGCCGCGTCCCTTGCAGCTTCGTCGCCTGCGGCTGCCAACGACTTTTTCGAGGCCCGCATCCGGCCGGTCCTCGTCGAGCATTGTCAGTCCTGTCACGGACCTGAGAAACAGAAGGCTGAGCTCCGGCTCGACTCCCGGGCCTTCCTCCTGAAAGGCGGCGAAAGTGGTCCCGCGCTCGTTCCGGGAAATCCCGAATCCAGCCTGCTCCTCAAGGCCGTGTCCCACGCGGATCCGGACCTCGCCATGCCACCCAAGAAGCCGCGCCTTCCGGACACGGTGATCGCGGACATCACCACATGGATTCGCGACGGTGCCCCATGGCCTGCCGCCTCGGCTGTCACCACGACCACCAAGGAATCATTCGACCTCGCTTCCCGGAAATCCCGCCTTCCGTGGATCTGGCAAACCCCACAACGCCACCCTGTCCCCACGGTCTCAGGCCCCAAGCCGGCCACTGACGTGGACCACTTCATCCGGGCCAAGCTCGATGCAGCGCGCCTCCAACCGGCCGCCTCCGTCGACCCCGGCACATGGCTCCGCCGGGTCCACTTCACACTCACCGGGCTCCCGCCGTCCCGGGCGGAACTCCACGCCTTCCTCGCCAATCCCTCGCCAGAACAACGTCGCCAGATCGTCGATCAATTGCTCGCCTCGCCAGCCTATGGGGAACGCTGGGGCCGCCACTGGCTCGACCTCGTGCGCTACGCCGAGAGCCGCGGCCACGAATTCGACTACACCATCGCCAATGCG
>JBIKWS010000109.1:0-8772 GCA_044356195.1 Cyanophyceae cyanobacterium | reverse complement strand
GCTGTCGTGGCAGAACCAGAAACTCGAAGCGACGCTCGAACAGCTCCAGGAAACCGAGACCCAGCTGGTGCAGGCCGAGAAGCTCGCCTCCCTCGGCCGTCTCTCGGCCGGAATCATCCACGAGATCAACAACCCGCTGAACTTCGCCAAGACCGGACTCCACATGCTGGCGAGGCACTCCCGCTCCCTCCCCGAATCCGAGCGCCCGGACTTCCAGGAAACCATCAACGACATCGGGGACGGCCTGTCCCGCGTCGTCACCATCGTCTCCGACCTCCGCACCTTCACCCACCCCGGCTCTGCCGAGGACGACGTCGACCTCGCCCCAGCCATCTCCACCGCAGCACGGTTCCTCGCCGCCGAATTCCGCGATGACATCCGTTTCCTTTGCGACATCCCCGACGGCATCACTGTCCGCGGCAACCGGAACCGCCTGATCCAGGTGTTCGTCAACCTCCTCCAGAACGCCGTTGATGCCGTCCACAGCAAGAAGTACGTGAATGGCGAATCCGCGGAGATCCGCGCCCACCTGTCCGAGACACCCTCGATCCGCCGGATCCACATCCGCGACAACGGCAGCGGCATTCCCGCCGAAGTCGCCTCACGGATCTTCGACCCTTTTTTCACCACGAAGGACGTGGGCCGTGGGACCGGCCTCGGGCTCAGCATCTGCCACCGGATCATCGCCGATTGCGGTGGTCGTATTTCCGTGCGCAGCGAACCCGGCCGCTTCAGCGAATTTACGCTGGAATTCCCTCTGTCCGCCCCGGAACCTCAACCATCCGCAAGCCAACTGGCACCCCCCCCAAATGGATAACATCTACGACTATAAGCGGTACGCGATCCTCTACGTCGACGACGAGGAGATGTCCCTCAAGTACTTCTCCCGCGCATTCGGCTCCTCTTTCAGGATCTTCACCGCCAACAACGCCGAGGAAGGCTTCCGCATCCTCGCCGATCATCAGGATGAGATCGGCGTGATCATGTCAGACCAGCGCATGCCCGGGGAAAAGGGCGTCCAATTCCTCGAACGCGCCCGGCGCCTGCGTCCCCGCATCATCCGCATCCTCGCCACTGCCTATACCGACCTGGACGCCGCCATCGACGCCGTCAACACCGGGGCCATCTACAAGTACGTCACCAAGCCCTGGGACATCCCGCAGCTCGAAACCACCCTCAAGCGCTCCCTGGAATTCTACATCGTCCAGACCGAACGCGATTACCTGCTGCGCGAAAAGCTCTCCGTCCTCCACAAGATGGTGATCACGGACCGCGTCCTCAGCCTCGGCGTCCTCGCCGCCGGCATCGGTCATCACGTCCGGGATGCCATGTCCGCCGTCCGCGCCTTCCTCGAACTCACGCCGGAGATGCTCCACCGCGAGAACCTCGATCTCACGGAACTCCGCAACCCGACGTTCTGGCAGGACTTCCATCGAAACGTCCAGTCCAGGGTCAAACAGGTGCTCGATGTCCTCGACAACCTAGCCACCCCCACCCCGGGCGGCTCCGCCTTCGAGACCCCGATCCAGCTGCGGGAGGCCCTCGATGCCGCCCTCACCGAATTGCGTGCCGACCTCGACCGGCGCCACATCTCGGTCGTCAACCTGATTCCGGACAACCTGCCAGCCGTTCACGTCGACGCTCCCAAGTTCCGGAAGCTCTTCCCGCTCATCCTCCGGGATGAACTGGCCCACCTCCCCGAGAACTCCATCATCCGCGTCGAGGCCTCCCTCCAGCAGCGGCCCGGCTCCAAGCCCGAGATCGAGATCACGATCAACGACAACGGCCCCGGCATGCCGCACCACGCCATCCTGTCCATGTTCGACCCCTTCCTGATGCGCAAGCAGATGCCCCAGGAGTTCGGCGTCCTCCTCATGGCGTGTTACTTCATCGTCCATCATCACGGCGGCCGGATTGACGTGCGCCCCTCCGAATCACAGGGCCTCACCTTCACCGTGCACCTGCCGGTCCAACCGGAAGCGCTCGACGGCGCAGATCAGGGCGAGCAGTTCCTCGTGCGCGCCATGACCAACGAACGACTCTGGGAGCGCCTGCTCGCCTCGTCGTAAGTCCTTCCCGGGTCCGCGGCTTGGAACAGGGTGGCGGCCTCACAGTCGCCGTTCCAAAGCCTTCCCCAAGGCGATGAGGACGTCGCCACCCCGTTCCATGCGGGGCAGTGTCAGGATGCGCCCGGACTCTGGGTTCATCCGTGGCGCGGGTTGACTTGCCGTACCCCGTCCCTAGGCTGCCGGGCTGTGAATCGCTGGTTCTACTGCCTCATCGTCCTGATGGGCATCGTCGTGGGTGCGCGCCGTTGCCCGGCTCCCATCATTTTCAGGCCCGGTGAGGGATGGACCTATGAGCCGGTTGGCCAGACCGGCAAGTGGGAGCGCAACCGCGCCAAGGACCAACTCCAGGTCGCGCAGGAATCGTTCGACAAGAAGGATTACCGCACCGCCCTCAAGGCTGCCCGCCGCGTCGTGAAGGTCTGGCCGCTCTCGGATCACGCCGGTCCCGCCCAGTACCTCCTCGGCCGCTGCTACGAAGAGCGCAAGCAGGACGAGAAAGCCTTCAAGGAATACCAACGCGTCCTCCAGAAGTACCCGAAGATCCCCAATTACAGTGAGATCCTCCAACGGGAGATGGCCATCGCCAACCGCTTCCTCGGTGGCCAGTGGTTCAAGCTCTGGGGCTACATCCCGTTCTTCCCTTCCATGGACAAGACGGCGGGCCTCTTCGACCAGATCGTCCGCAACGGCCCCTTCCACGAAACCGGCCCCGCCGCCCAGATGGCCATCGGCGCCGCCCGCGACAAGCAGAAGAACTATCCCATGGCCGTGAAGGCCTACGAGAGGGCCGCAGACCGCTATTACGACAAGCCCACCGTCGCCGCCGATGCCCTCTACAAGGCCGGCACCGCCTGGCAAAAGCAGTCCCAGAAGGCGGAATACGATCAGTCGGCCGCCGACCGGGCCATCGATACCTTCAACCAGTTCAAGGCCGAGTTCCGCAGCGACAAACGTATCCCCGACGCCACCCAGACCATCCTCGACCTCAAGATCGAACAAGCCCGCGGTGCGTTCGAGAAGGGCCGATACTACGAGCGCCGCGAGAAGTACCAGGGAGCCCTCGTCTATTACAACGAGGTGCTGGTGAAGGATCCTGCCTCCCCCTTCGCCGAGAAGGCCCGCAAACGCATCGAGTACCTTCGCCCCCTCGCCGCCGAACAGGCCAAGCAACGCGAACAGGCCGAGAAGGACCGCCGGGAAGCCGTCCGCAAGGCCGCCCAGAAGCTCGCCGCACCCACACCCGCCAAGTAAGGCCCATGCCCGCTTCCCATTCCCAGCCTCGCCACTGGCGTCCTTTGACATCCCTGCTCGCGGCAGCGTCCCTGCTCACCGGATGCGCCGGGTACTCCGTCGGACCCACCGGCGGACAGGTGGCCGGCGCACGTTCCATCGAGATCCGCCCGTTCGCTGACCAGACTCGCGAACCACGCCTCATCGAACCGGTCGCCACCGCACTCAGGAAGGAAATCCAACGCGACGGCACCCTCCGCCTCGCCACCTCCGAACCCGGCGACATCCTCGTGACCGGCACCCTCGTCGAATACGCGCGCAATCCGCTCACCCTCCAACCCAACGACGTCTTCTCCACCCGCGATTACGACATCCGCCTCACGGCTCACGTGGTCGCCATCGATCGATCCACCGGACGGACGGTGCTCGACCGCAATGTCAGTGGCCGTATCCCCGTTCGGGCTGCTGCCGACCTCGGCTCCGCAGAACGGATGGCCGCCCCACTCGTGGCCGAACAGTTGGCCCACAACATCACCACCCTCCTCGTCGATGGAAACTGGTAGCACCGTCCGGGTCCTGTGCCGTTCCACGGCCTTGGTCCTCGCCCTTTCAACTTTCCCGCTCTTGCAGGCGGATTGGCCCGGATGGCGGGGACCCCAACGCGATGGTCGCAGCCCGGAAGCCTTGCCGGAGAAACTTCCGGCAGAGCCGAAACCGCTCTGGAAGCTCTCCATCGGCCACGGGTACTCCGGCGCAGTCACCCTCGGAGAAACGCTCGTCTACGTGGACGATTCCCAAGGCTCCGAAACCGCCCATGCCATCGACCGCGCCACCGGCAAGGAACGTTGGAAGACCTCCTACGCCAAGTCCTGGTCGGACGAGTTCGAACCGGGCCCACGCTGCACACCGCAGATCGACGGAGACCGCCTCTACGTCCAGTCCGCACAGGGGATCGTGGCTTGCCTGTCGCTCGCCGACGGCAAACAACTCTGGAGCCTTGATTTCAAGGACCTCGGCATGACGTGGGCTCCGGACCGCCAATCCAACGTCGGCGCGGCCGTCCGCCGGGGACATACCGGTTCGCCCATTGTCGACGGAGACCGACTGTTCCTTCAGACCAGCGCCCTCAACGGCAGGTCGATCATCGCCGTCGACAAACGCACCGGAAAACAGCTGTGGCAGGCTCTGGACGATCACACCGCCTACTCGTCCCCGGTCGTCGCCACCCTCGCCGGTCGCCGTCAATTCGTCACCGCCACCGTCCAGGGATTGGTGGGTCTCGACGTGGCCTCAGGAGGCCTCCTTTGGAGGACTTCCTTCCAGACCGGTGCCAACCGCAACGTGCTGACCCCCGTCATCCTTGGGGACGATGTCCTGTTCGCCAGCCACACCACCGGGCTGCGATGCCAGTCCATCACCGCGTCCGGTGAGACCTTTGCGTCCACGCAGCGGTGGTTGGTCCGGAACCTCAACATCAACCTCTCCACCCCGGTCGTCGTCGACGATTGGGGATTCGGTCTGGGTCCCTCGAAGAACTTCCTCTGTTTCGAGACGAAATCCGGGAAGGTCGCCTGGGACGAACCCGGATTCGGAGCCGTCGCCAACGTCATCGCCGACGCACGCCATCTTCTGGTCCAACTCGATTCCGGCGAGGTCCGCCTTCTCAAGGCCGCACCGCAGGCCTACACCGAGATCGCCCGATTCCAGGCATCCGGAAAGACCTACTCCCACCCGGCCTATCACGGCGGGGTCCTGTATGTCCGCGACCCGCTGTCGCTGACCGCCTGGCCCATCGTTCCGAAGCCCTGAGCCCCGATCGCCGTGTATCGCACCCTCATCGAGATCGGAGGCTTTTCCCTCCATACCTTCGGCCTCCTCGTCGGCCTCGGTTTCATGGCCGGGCTCTGGATCGCCAATCGATGCGGCCAACGCGCGGGCATCCCCTCCGGAATCATCAGCGATCTCGTTGTGCCGTGGATCCTTGCCGGGGGCATGATCGGCGCCCGTATCGTCTACGTTGTCAGCTACTGGGACGAACAATTCGCCGGGCGTCCATTCGGCGAGGTGTTCCAGGTATGGAAGGGCGGACTCGTGTTCTACGGCGGACTGGCCGGGGCCGCCTTGACCGCCATCGCCTACCTGCACTTCAAGAAACTCCCCATCTGGCGCATCGGCGATTGCCTCGCTCCGGGGATCGCCCTCGGCCATGTGTTCGGGAGGCTCGGATGCTTTTTCAACGGGTGCTGCCACGGCCGGCCAACCGACCTGCCGTGGGCCGTGCGCTTCCCCAAGGGGACCCTGCCGTTCGAGGCCGCAGTCCACCCCTCCCAATTGTACGAAGCTGCACTCAACCTCGCCCTGTGCGCCGGGCTCGTGGCCTTCCATGCCCGCCGTCCGTTTGATGGGGCTGTGTTCGCCGCCTACCTCGTCGCCTACGCCATCATCCGTTCCATCACCGAATGGTTCCGCGGCGACTACGCTTTCGTTTCCGATCCCTCCGCCCTCCGTTTCACACCTGGCCAGAGCACGAGCCTGCTGATCCTGATCGCAGGCCTCGCCCTCTGGTTCGTCCTCCGCCAACGCCGTCCTGAGGGTGGACCGGCCACGGCCTAAATCATCCGCATGTCCCAGCCCGATACCCTCGTCCTCCAGCTGTCCCTCCCTCGCGAACGCCTCGATCGTCATCTGGCGACGCTCCTCCCCGGAGTCTCGCGGGCGACAATCCAACGGCTCATCATCGACGGCCGCATCAAGGTCGATGGCAGCCTCGTCAAGCCCACCCATCCGCCCCATACCGGTGAGGTCGTCACCATCCTCTGGCCCGCTCCCCGCGCTGCCGAAGCCCAGGCCCAGGACATCCCGCTCGAAGTGCTCTTCGAGGACGAAGACCTGATCGTCATCAACAAGCCCGCCGAATTGGTCGTCCACCCCTCGGCCGGCCACGACGACGGCACCATCGTCAACGCACTCCTCCATCATTGCGCCGGCCAACTCAGCGGCGTGGGTGGCGTCGAACGGCCCGGCATCGTCCATCGCCTCGACCTCGGAACCTCCGGCTGTCTGGTCGTCGCCAAGAACGACCGAACCCACATCGCCCTCACCGAGAAGTTCCAGCTCCGTCAGGTCGAAAAGTTCTACCAGGCCATCGTCTGCGGAGCCCTCGATCCCGCCGTCGGCGACATCCGCGCCAATCTCGCCCGCCATCCGACCCGACGTCAGCAGATCGCCGTCGTCCCGGCAGGAAGGTTCGCCCGGACCACCTACCAACGGCTCGAACGTCTCCCCGGCTCCGCCTTTGTCGAAGCCAAGTTGCACACCGGCCGAACCCATCAGATCCGTGTGCACTTCCAGCACATCGGTTTCCCCGTCTTCGGCGATGAGGTGTACGGAAAGGCCGCCAGCAAACGCCTCACGGAGCTGACCGGCATCACGGCTGCGCGCCAGATGCTGCATGCCCGGCGGCTTGCCTTCCGCCATCCGCGCAACGGACGGTTCTGCGAATTCGACGCCCCACTGCCGCCGGACTTCCGGGAGGTTCTCGCTGGCCTGCGGGATTTCGCCGCACGCACCGAAACCCCCTGATCCCGCCCGCCGACCGTGCCTGCGCGCCTCCTCCAACGCCCCTGCCCCGTCTGCGCCGGCCCGGACCACACCGCCCTCTTCAACAAGCACGGCCTCCAACTCGTCCGCTGCCGTCACTGCTCCATGGTCTACGTCAACCCGGTCGAGGAGGACTGGGCGGACGGCTCCCGCTACGACCAACTCGGCACTCCGTTCTACCTGTCCCCGGACAAGCTTCAGAGCGATTACAACCCCGTCCGGTTCTCCCGTGAGATCCGACTCTTCCGCCGGTTCGTGCCACAGGGCCGCATCCTCGACGTTGGCTGTTCCACCGGAGCCTTCCTTTTCCACCTGCAGGCGCGATTCCCAGGCGAATACGACGGCACGGGCATCGATGTCTCCGGACCCGCCCTGGATCACGCCGAAAGCAAGGGCGTGCACGTCCTCCGGACCTCGTTCCTCGAAACCGACTTCGGCACCGCCCCGTTGGATGCCATCACCTTCTGGGCCGTGGCCGAACACCTGATGGATCCTGGCCGGTTCCTGCGCCGCGCCATGGAACTCCTCCGCCCCGGCGGCCGCTGCTTCGTCCTCGTTCCCAACTTCCGCTCGCTCGCCGTCCGCGTCCTCGGCCAGCGCTACCGCTACATCTTCCCTCAGCATCTCAATTACTTCACGGCCGGGACCCTCGGACGCCTCGCGTCCACCCTTCCGGAAACCCGCGTCCTCCACACCACGTCGATGCACTTCAATCCCATCGTCATCGTGCAGGACGCCCGCAGCGACGGACGCTTTGTCCCGGATGAGGAACGCGCCCGCCTGCTCCGGAAGACCACCGGCTACAAGAACAACCCCATCCTCACACCGGTACGCCACGCCATCTCAGGCGTCGAAGCACTCCTCGGTGCCTGCGGACTGGCGGACAACACCGTCCTTGTGCTGGAACGTCGGTGATCCGTTGTCGCGGGCCGCTCAGCGCTTCCCCAACACGAAGCCAAGCCCGAACCGCACCCACATCGGAATCGTCAGGAATCCAATCGCAGACGTCGCCACCACCACGCGGACCGCGGTCAGCGTGTCGCCTCCGTAATGCCTCGCGAGGACGATGGGAAACACCGCCGCCGGCATCGCGGCCTCGATGAGCAACACCTGCTTCAGTTCCAGCGACGCCGGCAGGTAACGGGCCCCCATCAACAACAGGATCGGCGTGACCCCACAGCGGACGACACATCCACTGAGCATCAACCGCCACCCTCCACCTGATCGGAGCTGCCCGGTGGTCTCCGCCAGCGTTGCCCCGATGAGGATCAGTCCCAGAGGAAAACAGCAAACCCCCAGCATGTGGTTGCTCGTCTGGAGGAACTCCGGCAATCGGATCCCTCCCAGGTTCAGGACCACACCCGCCACGATCGCCACCAGCGGCGCATTCACCAGCTTGCGCCAATCCGTCAGCCCCGCGTGCCCCAGGGTCACCAACCCCACCGTCCACATCGCAATATCCACGCCCAGGTTGTGGAGGAACAGCACCCCTGTCGTCTCACGCGGGAACAATTTGATCACCAGCGGAAGCGCCGCGTACCCGTAATTCTGGAATCCGGTCGCGCACGCGAACGTGCGCTCCTCACGCACATTGGAGGCCCCCACCCACCGCCGGACCATCCACCCCACCCCCACGCCCACCACGATCCCGCAAAACCCGAACAAGGGTGGAAGGAGCAGGTTGTCCGCACGCCGCAGCGCCTCGTTGTTGAGGACATTGTCGAGGATCAGGCACGGGGTCAGTACGTTCACCACCACCCGGATCAAGCTTTCGTCCGCCTGATGCGTCAGCCAGTCCGCCTTGCGCAGGAAGACACCCACCGCAACAAGGCAGTACACGGGCATCACCGCAGAAAACACCGTCCAGAAATCA
>JBIKWS010000587.1:0-3429 GCA_044356195.1 Cyanophyceae cyanobacterium | reverse complement strand
ACCCCGTCGTCATCGGTCCTTCCGCCGCCGTCGAATCCGAGGCCGCCATCGAGGCAACCGGTCTGACCCGCCGTTTCGATGATTTCGTCGCCGTCGACCACGTCAGCCTGCGCATCCTGCGCGGGGAGATCTTCGGGTTCATCGGTTCGAACGGCTGCGGGAAGTCCACGACGATGAAGATGCTGACCGGCCTGCTGCCGGCCACGGAAGGCACCGCCGTGCTTCTGGGAAGTCCGGTCGACGCCAGCGACGTCACCGTGCGCCGCCGCGTGGGCTACATGTCCCAGGGCTTCTCGCTCTACGCCGAGCTTTCCGTCCGGCAGAACCTCGTCCTGCACGCCCGGCTGTTCCAGGTTGCCACGGCGGAGATTCCCGCGCGCGTCGAGGAGATGGGAAAGCGCTTCGGACTCGCCACGGTCATGGACGCCATGCCGGACAGCCTTCCGCTGGGCATCCGCCAACGCCTTTCCCTGGCCGTCGCGATGGTCCACCGGCCGGAGCTCCTGATCCTCGACGAACCCACTTCCGGCGTGGACCCGATCGCCCGCGACAGCCTCTGGCAGTTGATGGCGGACCTGTCCCGGCGGGACCGCGTCACGATCTTCATCTCGACGCATTTCATGGACGAGGCGGCGCGATGTGACCGCATTTCGCTCATGCACGCCGGCAAGGTCCTCGCCAGCGAGAAGGAGATGGGCTCGATCGTGAATCTGTACGTGACGCCGGTCACGCGGGCGGAGTTCCTGCTCGGCAAGCAACTGCCCTATGTCGCGCTGGGCCTGTTGAACTTCGTGCTCATGGTCCTGCTGGCGGTGACCGTGTTCGACGTTCCCCTGCGCGGCAGCTTCCTCACCCTTTCCTTCGGTGCACTGGTGTTCGTGATGTTCTCGACCGGATTCGGGCTGTTCGCGTCGACCTTCACCCGATCCCAGATCGCCGCGCTCTTTGTGACCGTGATCGGCACGATGATTCCCGTCATCCAGTTCGCGGGCCTGCTCAATCCCGTGTCGTCACTCGAAGGCCCCGGGCTCTGGATCGGGCAGTCCTACCCTGCTTCCCACTTCCTCACCATCAGCCGTGGCGTGTTCAGCAAGGGCCTCGGTCTGCGCGGCCTCCTGCCGTCGTTCTGGCCCCTCGTGCTTTCCGTTCCAGTGATCTTCGGCGTGTCCACCCTGCTGCTGCGGAAACAGGACGCATGAACCTCCCCAGCCTCCGCACCATCCAGCATCTCGGCGTCAAGGAACTGTGGAGCCTCGTCCGGGACCCGATGATGCTCGTCCTCGTCGGATACACCTTCACGGTTGCCATCTACATCTCCGCGACCGCCATGCCGGAGTCCCTGCACAAGGCACCCATCGCCATCGTCGACGAGGACGCTTCCCCGCTTTCGGCACGGATTGCCGCGGCCTTCCAGCTCCCCCGATTCAACCCGCCCGCCATGATCCCGATCAACGGCATCGATCCCGGCATGGACGCGGGGCGGTACACGTTCGTCCTGGATATTCCTCCGGACTTCCAGCGGCACGTGCTCGATGGCGACTCGCCCGCGATCCAGCTCAACGTCGATGCCACCCGCATGAGCCAGGCCTTCACCGGCAGCAGTTACATCCAGCAGATGGTCCTCGCCGAGGTGAACGAATACGTCCAAAGCCACCGGAACGTCCGGGTCGCTCCCGTCGAACTCGCCATGCGCTCGCGATTCAATCCGAACCTCGAACGGTCGTGGTTTGGCGGCCTGATGGAGATCATCAACAACATCACCCTCGTGTCCGTCATCCTCACCGGTGCCGCCCTCATCCGGGAACGCGAGCACGGAACCATCGAGCACCTCCTCGTGATGCCCGTCCGACCGGCCGAGATCATGTTGTCCAAGGTCTGGTCCATGGGGCTGGTCGTGCTCGTTTCGGCCACCTTCTCGCTGATCGTCGTCGTGCAGGGCCTCCTCCGGGTTCCCATCGATGGATCGGTGCCGCTCTTCCTCGCCGGGGCTGTCCTGCACCTCTTCGCGACCACGTCCATGGGCATCTTCCTGGCGACGCTGGCCCGATCGATGCCGCAGTTCGGATTGCTGACCATGCTGGTGTTGCTCCCGATGCAACTGCTCTCCGGCAGCGCCACCCCGAGCGAGAGCATGCCCGCCTTCGTCCAGAAGATCATGCTCGCGGCCCCCACCACCCACTTCGTCTCCATCGGTCAGGCCATCCTCTTCCGCGGCGCCGGCCTCGACGTTGTCTGGCCACAGTTCCTGGCCCTCGCCGTCATCGGTGCCGCCTTCTTCGCGTTGACCCTCCACCGCTTCCGCAGCGCCGTCAGCCAGATGGCTTGAAACCGTAGCACACGACGTGCGGAGGCTGGGTTTGGAGTTGGAGTTGCCAGTCTCCAGTTCCCAGTTTTCTGGCATCTGGGAACTGTTTCCCCCCTGCCTCGTGACCTCAGTAGTTGGCTACGGTCCGGAGGTGGCAGAAGACGCTGCCATGGGCGCCAAGCACCGCAGTGACATCCACTCCAATCCATGGCCTGCTGGAGCCGCATGACATCCGAATCCCAGCGGATCCTCCGACGACTCCGGCTCTGGACAGCGTTCATCATGATTGGCCTCGTCCTGAGCGGAGTGACCGCCATCCCGATCCGGACGCAGTTCGATCTCGGGGCCCGATGGTTTGGCACGGACTTTTCGGCAGGCGGACGCATCCCGGGCTTTGTCGCGCAGTGGTTGTCGGAGGCGTATCGGGGTGTGGTGGCCGCCGATGGAGCCGCGCCCTTCATCTGGTACGGGACCGACTGGCTGGCCTTCGGGCACGTGGTCATCGCGCTGGTCTTCATCGGGGCCTGGAAGGATCCCGTAAGGAACCGATGGCTCTACCAGTTCGCGATGATCGCCGGCGCATTGGTGGTGCCGTGGGCACTGGTGTTCGGCGCGCTGCGCGGGATCCCGGTCTGGTGGCGTTGCGTCGACAGCCTGTTCGGCATCGGCGCCATCCTGCCGGCGTGGTTCTGCCACCGCTGGGCGCGCTCGCTGGAAGCAGGCCGATGACAGTTCAAAGCCGGCGGTTCCGAGGCTTTACTTGGCAGAATGGCCAAGTATTCATCTCCCCAATGATGCGCTTCCGATTCCTCCTTTGCCTGTTGTTTGCGGCGGTCACCTCCCTGTCTGCGAAGGACAGCGGCGTTCTGCCGTCCCTCCAGCCACTGATTGCCCAGGTCACGCAGGAGTTCGACCAGATCCCGGCCGAACGTCAGGCCGCGTTGCAGAAGGTGGCCCACCACATCCGGTCCAGGGTGCAGGCGGGTGAGCCATCGCAACTCACCTTCATCTGCACGCACAACAGTCGCCGGAGTCACCTCAGTCAGATCTGGGCCCAGACGGCCGCCGCCCACTATCAGGTTCCGGGCGTGAAGACCTTCTCCGGCGGCACCGAAGCCACCGCC
>JBIKWS010000297.1:0-5380 GCA_044356195.1 Cyanophyceae cyanobacterium | reverse complement strand
ACCGCCTGCAATGAGCGCACCATCGCCACGCTCCAGCGCGCCGGATTCCCCATCACCAACAGCACCCCGAGCCAGAAGAACCCAGTCTACCTCATCCGCTACAGCCAAACGGCAGAACCCCTCCGCGCCTTCTCAAAGGTCTACTCCAGCGAAGGCAATCCCACGTCGGACTTCGTCGCCCTGATGACCTGTGACAGCGCTGACAAGAATTGTCCGCTGGTTCGCGGCAGCGCCCTGCGTGTGGCCATTCCTTACGTGGACCCGAAAGTCTCCGACGGCACGGAGGCCGAAGCGCGGACCTACGACGAACGCAGCCGGCAGATTGCGCGGGAAATGTTTTACCTGATGCACCAGGTCAAGAGGTGAAGTGACGCCTCGACGCTTGCTGCCGTTTGTTCCTTTCCGAATGGTAGGCGGCATGTCGAAGTCCGCCACCCGCGCCGCCCGCCGGATCGCCGTGATCAAGGCGTTGGCGCATCCATCGCGCCTCGCCATCGCCGAGGCCCTGCAGGACGGCGAGCGCTGCGTCTGCGACCTGCGCGACGTCGTCGGGGCGGACCTGTCCACCGTTTCGAAACACCTGACCCTGATGCGGAAGGCGGGGTTGCTGGACATGGAGAAGCGGGGCCTGAACGTCTTCTACCGGCTGCGATGTCCCTGCCTCATGAGCTTCTTCGAATGCGTGGATGGACTGATCCCGGAGAAGACGCCGAGGAAGTCGGGCAAGTGATCCATGAACAAACCCACCGTCCTCATCCTCTGCACCGGCAACTCCTGTCGCTCGCACCTGGCGGAAGGTCTCCTGCGCGCCGCGTCGAACGACCGGTTCGTCGTCGCCAGCGCCGGTTCCAAACCCGCCGGTTATGTTCATCCCCTCGCCATCCAGGTCATGGCGGAGATCGGCATCGACATCGCCTCCCACACGTCGAAACACATGAACGATTTCCTCAACCAACCGGTGGAGACTGTCATCACGGTCTGTGGCAATGCCGACCAGGCCTGTCCCCTCTTTCCCGGCCAGTTGAACCGCCACCATTGGCCTTTCGAGGATCCCGCCCACGCCACCGGTACCGAGGCGGAGAAGCTCGCGGTCTTCCGACGCGTGCGTGACGAGATCCGCCGCGTCTTCGAGGCCTACGCCGCGGGGCGACTGGACGCCTGAAGTCCTGGGTTTACAACCACGGCTCCACCAAGGCGCGAACCTCGCTCCGAACCCCCTGCAGACGGATGCTTCTGGCCAGTGTACGCGCTCCCTCGCGCTGACCCGAGGCACCCATGATGTGAACCCGCACCATCTGGTGCCTGGGCAACCATCCCGGATCGTCCCCGCGGGCCATCTCGACATCCATCTGTCGCTGGGCTCCTGCCAGGTCACCCGACCTCGCCAGCGCGAACGCGTAGGCCATTCCAACATCCCTGCTTTGCGATCCTGCACGAACCAGTTTTTCCAACTCGGCAACGCACCAGGCCGTCGAGTGCCCGAGGTACAATTCATGCCAGGCGCGTTCGGTGGTGACCGACGGCTCTTCCGGCAGCACCCGGGAGGCAGCCCGCAGGGCCTGAAGGACCCGACTCAGGTCCGGGACGCCTTGCAGCAGCGCCGCCATCCGTCGAATGACCAACATGGGTTCCCGCGACAGCGGAAGGCCTGCTTCGAGCGCATCCAGCGCCACCAATGGCAACCCAAACCGCAGGCCTTCCTGCGTGGCATAATCCAGCGTCCGCACTTCCCCCCCAGCCGTGGCCATCTGGATCGCCGTCCGGAAGTGCGCCTCTGCGGCGTTCGTTTCACCCCTTCGTAGGGCCAGAGAACCCAGCATGGACTCGCGGCATCCCGCCGGAAGCACCCGCACGCACATGTCCAGCGTCTCCATGAGCTCGCGGGTCCTGCCCAGCCCAAGGAGGCAGTCCAATCGCACCGAGGTGGTGTCGAAGGAGTTGGTGCAGGAGTCCAAGGGCACAAGTTCGAGCGCCTCCACTATACCCCCTCGACCACCAAGCCAGAGTGCGATCCTCGAACGTGCCTCCGGCGTTGACGCGCGTCGCCCCAGATCCGCCGCCTCCCGGAGGAGGACGGCCCCTCGTGTTGGATCCGCCTTCGCCTCCAGATCCCAGCTCAGCAGGCGCGCTTCCAGTGAGGACTCCGCCATGCTCCGTGCCGCCTCCCGGATCCGCGCAGACCCTGGGTGCTCCGGTGGCATCGTCGACAACAACAAGCCCACTGCCCGCTGACGGGCCTCCACGGCCACCTTATCGTCACACCCCACCGCGGTCAGGACCTTCAAGGCTTCCTCGCGAGCGGTGGGATCCGGCGATTGAAGCAGCAGGCGACCCAGGTCGAGCTGTGCGTCCACATCGCCCGGGGCCATTTCCACCCGTCTCCGAGCCACCTTCTCCGCGCCAGCACCCGTTCCGATTCTCAGTGCCAGCTGAAACAATGGACCCAGGATGCGAGGATCGTCCGGCATCCGACCCAGCACTTCCCCAAGCCATTGGCGCCCGAGATCGGGCCGCCCTCCTTCGATGGCCACACCGGCCGCCTCGATTCGTTCGGCATCCGTGGATTGGTTAGAGCTCAGGTACCGGGCCCAGTGGTCCACGGCCTCCCGCAGGCGCATCCGGCTCGTGAAACGGGCTGCCACCCGGAGGACATCCGGATCCCCCGGGGCCGCCAACAAAGCCAACCTCAACCGGATCACGGCCTCGTTCACCGGCACCGCCGATGCCGGATCGTCCAGCCCCTGCACCCGCGAGAGGGCGCGCATCCGTTTGAGGTGCGCATACGCCGGGCGCGCACCCAGCCATGCCACGACAAGAAGGCTGCCCAGGACCAGAAGAACGACAAGGAAGCGTGCGGAACGTCCGGCAACGCTTCTCCTCGGTACTCGTATCGTTCTCTCCGCGACGCGGACAGGGTCAGGCTGGTTCATGGAGCATCCTCCGCTTTGGTTTCACGCCGGCGCTGGCGGTATAAGTCCGGGTCCACAACGGCCACCATAGCCCGCCGATCCAGGTCCCGGCCCAGCCAGGCACAAATCTCGTCCACCACCGCTCCGGGATTTTCCATCAAATCGTGATGCTTGACCCGCATCCATCGCACGCCTGGCATCCCTGCGAAGAGCGCCGGCATCTGGTCCAACCACCGACGATACCCGGCCTCCACCGCTTCCCGATCGCCGGCCCCGATCGCCTTCCCATGGCGACGCAACATGGCCTCCTGAGAATCCCCCACCTCGTCCAGATCGCGATCCACGACGAGCACGTCGTAGGCAAAGCCCTCGGGTAATTCAAAGACGCGGGGAATCACCACCTTCACCACCCCGGCCACGGCTTCCTTCATCACCGAACCCAGGCACCCCGCTTCCGCCAACCGGCTCCATTCCCGGTATCCCCTTGGGTTGTCCGCGTCTGGCGGGCGCGCCGCATCGCAACAGACCCGCATGCCACCCGCCTCCAACATTTCCATCAGCAGGGACGTCCCCGATCTTGGCAGTCCGCTCACAACCACCACGCGACCGGCGCTGCCAGCGTCCTCACGACGGACGGGCTTCGCAGGAACCAATGGAGGGACGGCGCCGTGTTCAAGCGCGACAGGCTCGCCAAGCCCAAAGGCCTGCTGGTGATGATGCAACGCACGCGCCATGTCCCCGACCTGCCGGTACAATACGGAGAGGTGGTAGTGCGCTTCCCCCAGTCGCGGTAGTTGCTCCACGGCCGTGCGCAAGGAACCGAAGGCACCCGCAACATCACCCAGTTGGGCAAGGGCACGCCCGCGCAGAAGATGCGCCTGAGGGTTCCAGAAGACCTGCCGGATCCCCTCCAACGCGGCCTCCGCAGCGGCCGCGGGTTGCCTTCGCCCCAATTCCAGCCGCGCCAGTTCTTCGTGAACCGAAACCAGCCCAGGCCGGAGGGCCAGCGCCCGACGCAGTGATTCTGCCGCCTCCTCGAAGGCCCCGCGGGAAGCCAACAACTGTCCCTGCACCTGCCAGACCGCGGCCCACCCGGAATGCTCGCCCGTCAACCGCCGGATCCGTTCCTCCGCCTCCCGCCCACGCCCCAACCCCGCCAATGCGCCGCACAGCATCAGCTCCAGTTTCAACTTAACGTCGTCGGCCCCCTGCCGGAACGCCCCTTCGATCCACTCCAATGCCTCGCCATGCCGCCCCGACCGCAGCAACCCATGGGTCCGGACCAGGCCGTAACGGAGGTTCCCCGGTTCCTCGGCGCAAACCCGATCCAGGCACCCGACGGCTTCGGCCGGCTTTCCCGTGGACAGGAGGGACAACGCGAGGTTCACCAACGATTCATTCCGCACCAGGCGCACCGAAGCGGCGCCCTCCAGCACTCCGGCAGGCAGGTAGCCGATGGCCACCAACCGGCGCAGTTCCGCCTCTTCCACGGCCACCGGCATAAACCGCGAAACCGCTTCCCCATTCACTCCGGGCCGACTCGGGGTCCATCGCACTTCTTCCCGAGCTTCCAAAGCGTCCAGAAGCACCCGGCCCGGCAGATCCCGGGCCACGGGCTGCCCGAAGAGGTGCAGGACCGTCGGTGCCACGTCCAGCAACGTCGCTCCGTACACACGCCCATCGTGTCGGATTCCCGGTCCCGACATCACCAGCACCCCATATTCCCGGTGCCACTCGGCGCCCGCGGCTTCGATCCTGCCAGCCGCCGGAACCCCCGCGGGCCGATCCGCGCCGCTCCGGAAACCATGGTCCGAAACCACCATCACCATTGTTCCCTCGCCGGCCAGTTCGACCAATCGCCCCAACATCAAGTCGAGGAACCCATACATCGCGTCCACCACCCCGCCGTACCGCTGCACCTCTTCGGGATCGATCCCTGGTCGACAGGGGGCGCGGAAGGGCATGAACTCGTGCCCGACGCGGTCCAGTCCGTCGAAGTACACCCCCACGAAATCCCAGCCATCCGCCTCGGTCTCCAGCAGGGCCGTCGCCCACGACTGCATGGTTGCCTGACGCGCCACGATCTCGGCCAGCGCCGCCAAGCGCGGATGTTGTGACGGATCGAGCGCCGAAACGCCCGGAATGAAGGCCTCCAATTCTGCGGCCCCCACTTCGCACGGATGCACCCGCAGATCCGAACAGAAACCCGTCAGTTCCCCCGGGGACACGCTTCCCTCCACCACCGGCTTCAGCCCTTCAGCCCCCCACGCCAAGCCATCGGCTGCACGATCCGAGACGCTCCACACCGACAACGCTTCCGCGGGATGACTCACGGGCCACCCCACCAACCCGGTCCGGAATCCCGCCTGCTCCAGCAATCGCCAGAAGGGTGGTTCCCGGAGATCGCCCGATCCCGTCGGTTCCACGCGCAACCCATCCGCTGAAACCTTCGCGAACCCCAGCACCCCATG
>JBIKWS010000108.1:0-8938 GCA_044356195.1 Cyanophyceae cyanobacterium | reverse complement strand
TCTGGACACTGCCCCCGCAGGCAACGGGGTGGCGACGTCCTCGTCGACGTTTCAAAGCCATTCCCAAGGCGATGAGGACATCGCCGCCCCGAATCCTTTCCAAAAGGGGGCAGTGTCCAGATGCGCCCGGGAATCAAGAAATCCGGGATCACGGTTTGACAGTCTGGCTCTGGGTGGGAGCATGATCTTTGAGTCTCCCCATGGAAACCCCCTCCAGCACCCGGACCACGCCCGGCGCGTGGCTGTCATTTGCCACGGCTTCACGCGATCTGCCCTCAGGGCTGGTGGTCTTTCTCGTGGCCCTGCCGCTGTGCCTCGGCATCGCACTCGCTTCCGGGGCTCCGCTGCTTTCCGGGATCATTGCGGGAATCATCGGTGGCATCGTCGTCGGCGTGTTGTCCGGCTCGGAACTGTCCGTCAGCGGGCCTGCGGCAGGATTGGCCGTGATCGTCCTGGTTTCCATCCAGAAGCTGGGGGCATACGAGGTCTTTGCGCTGGCGGTGCTGATCTCCGGTTGCCTGCAGTGGATCCTGGGAATGTTGCGTGCGGGAGCCGTCGGCGACTTCATCCCCAACTCGGTGATCAAGGGCATGCTGGCCGCAATCGGATTGGTCCTGATCTTGAAGCAGATTCCCCATGCGCTGGGGAATGACCACGACTTCGAGGGCGACGAATCCTTCCAGCAGCCCGACAAGCTCAACACCTTCAGCGAAATCCTCGCCGCGCTGCAGGCGGCGAGTCCGGGCGCAATCCTCATCTCGGGGATTTCCCTGATGATCCTGATCGCGTGGGAAACCCGATGGATCCGGCGGTTCCAATGGTCCGGTCTCGTGCCACCGGCGCTGGTGGTGGTGATGGTCGGGACGGCGATCAACGAGGCGTTGCTTCAATGGTTGCCGGCATGGGCGCTGACCGCTGCCAAGGATCATCTGGTCAAATTGCCGGTGATCGACTCGTTCTCAGGGTTCCTGGGTCTCTTCCAGTTCCCGAAGTTCAGCGAGTTCCTCAATCCGTCGGTCTGGGGCGTCGCTGTCACGATCGCCATTGTTGGAAGCATCGAGACGCTCCTGTGCATCGAGGCCACGGACAAGCTGGACCCGGAGAAGCGGATCTCGGATCCAAATCGTGAACTCAAGGCGCAGGGTGTCGGCAACCTGCTGTCGGGGCTTCTCGGCGGGTTGCCCATCACCTCGGTGATCGTCCGGAGTTCAGCGAACATCTATGCGGGGGCCCAGACCCGTCTTTCTGCCGTGGTTCATGGAATCATGCTCCTCGTGGCGGTGTTGTTCCTCGCCCGGTGGATGAACCACATCCCATTGGCAGCCCTCGCCGCGGTGCTCATTGCCGTCGGGTACAAGCTCGCGTCCCTCAAGGTCATGACCCAGATGTGGCGGTTGGGCATCGGACAGTTCCTTCCGTTTGCAGTGACGGTTCTGGCCATCGTCATGACGGATCTGCTCAAGGGCATTGCGGCCGGATTGCTGGTGGGCGTGTTTTTCGTGATGCGTTCGAACCGTCGTTCCGCGGTGACCCTCGTGAACGACGGACGCGACTGGATGATCCGGTTCAACAAGGACATGTCCTTCGTCAACAAACAGGACCTGAAGCGTCGCCTGCGGGAGGTTCCCAGTGGCACGCGGCTCATCGTCAACGGGACCAAGGCCCTCTACATCGACCGCGACGTCTATGAGACGCTCGAGGAATTCGAGACGGCCGCAAAGTTCCGCTCCATCGAGATCGAGTATCATAACGTTTTCGGCAAGGAACTCTCCCGCCGTTGAACCGTGGAACCATTGACACCCCAACCGCGCATTCCCATGGAAAGCTATCGGCGCCTGCTCCTGAACAACAAGGCCTGGGTCGAAGACAAGCTCAACCTACGGGCTGACTACTTCTCGCGTCACTCGACCTCCCAGACTCCGGAGTTCCTGTGGATCGGATGTTCCGACAGTCGCGTACCCGCCGAGGAGATCACGGGTGTCGAGCCCGGCGAGATCTTCGTACACCGGAACATCGCGAATCTGGTGATCCATACCGACTTCAACATGCTCAGCGTGGTGCAGTACGCGGTGGAGGTGCTGAAGGTCCGGCACATCATTGTGTGCGGCCACTATGGGTGTGGTGGCGTGAAGACGGCGTTGGGTCGGCAACACCTGGGCCTGATCAACAAGTGGCTCCGGCACATCAAGGATGTGTACCGCCTGCACGCCGCGGAATTGGATGCGATCCCAGACGAACAGAAGCGGAACGAGCGCCTGATCGAGTTGAACGTCACCGAGCAGGTCAATCACCTGGCGGAACTTTCCTTCGTCCAACGCGCGTGGAAGATCCACGGCCGACCCATGCTCCACGGCTGGATCTACGACATCCACACCGGGAACATCAAACAGGTGAAGAAGGTCGATCCCGGCCAACTTCCGCACGACATCTACGTCTACGAATTCCCCGACCTTGACGGGGACGATGAGGTGTCCTGAACCATCCAGTCGATGATGGCCTTCTGGGTATGGAGGCGGTTTTCGGCCTCGGTGAAGATCGTGGATGCGTGCGCCTCCAGCGTGGCTTCGTCGATCTCCTTGCCGCGGTAGGCCGGGAGGCAGTGCATCACGAGGGCTCCGGGCTTCGCGAGGGCGACGATATCCGCGTTGATCTGATAGCCGGACAATTCCTCGATCCGCTTCGCGGCCTCGGCTTCCTTGCCCATGGATATCCAGACGTCCGTGTACAGCAGGTCGGCCTTCCGCGCGGCCAGCCGGAGGTCCTGGATCAGTTCCACGGTTCCCGAGCCCACTTGGATACGCTCGGTCACGGAGTTGTGGAGGGTCCAGTCCGCATCGGCACCCGCGCCTGCCCGGCGGAGCACGTCCGGTTGCGGCCAATAGGCCCGAGGAGCGGCCAACCGGAGTTCGAAACCGAGTTTTGCAGCCGCGTAAATCCAGCTGGCGGGCACGTTGCAGGCCGCATCGCCAACGAAGGTGACGATCTTTCCGGCGATGCTTTCCTTGCGCAGTTCCTCGAAGGTGAAGATGTCGGTCAGGATCTGGCAGGGATGCTCGTCGTCGGTGAGGGCGTTGACCGTCGGGATGCCGGAGAAGGCGGCGAAGTCCTCGACGTCCTGCTGGGCGAAGGTGCGGATCACGGCACCGTGGATCATGCGGCCGAGGACACGGGCGGTGTCCTTGATGGGTTCTCCACGGCCAAGCTGGATGTCGACCGCGCTCAGGAACATCACGTCGCCGCCCAGTTCACGGATCCCCACCTCGAAGCTGACGCGGGTGCGTGTGGACGATTTGGAGAAGATGAGTGCCCAGGTCTGGCCGGTCAGCGGCCGCTCGTGCGTGGTACGGTTGGCCTTGAAATGGGCGACGCGGTCAAGGATCGCGCGCATTTCATGGGCGGGAAGGCTCTCGAGGCTGAGCAGGTGCTTCATGGCTCAATGGCACCGGGCGGCCGACGCTGCGATGCGGGGGCCGCCCGGAAAGATGAGACGCTACTGAAGCCGGTCCTTCTGCGTCACGTAAAATGACAGGTTGTTTCGGTTACTTGCCGATGACAAAAGCCGGATTGTCGGGAATTGGGGGATCAGGAGTCGGGGGGCTGACATCCGCGGGAAGCCCCAGGCGCTTGGCACCTCAGATCTTCGATCCGAGGCCGGAGATGGCGACCGCAAACCCGATGGCATTGTAGGTGCCGTGGGCGATGAACGCGGTGAGGAGGTTGCCCGTGCGCGCGTAACCCCAGGCCAGACCGGCACCGAGGATCGTGAGTGGGATGAACGCCGGGCCGTGGAAATGGATCGCCCCAAACAGGAGCGCGGTTCCGAGCAAGGCCAGCCGTGGATGGCCCAGATCCCTTCCGACGGGGTACAGGATTCCGCGAAAGAGGATCTCCTCGGCAATGGCGGCCGGGACGATGGCAAGGAAGCCGATGATGGTGCGCTGCCATCCCGGCGCTTCGACCAGGAATCGGACCGCGGCCTGAGGTTCCGGAGCCTCGCCGAACCGGCGGAGGATTTCGAAGGTGGCGAATTCTATCGGATAGCCGATGGCCACGGCTGCGACCGCGATCCCAATCCCGAACTTCCAGGCATCGGTCGACCACTGGATTCCGAAGCCGTCACGCCAACCCTTGTCGTGGACAAAGAGGAACCCATGAGTCAGGGCGATGGCGGGTATCTGGAGTGAAAGCAGGCCCGTGAGCAGGCGCCAGAAGGTGGCATCCGGCCGGCCAGCGACACCCATGGAGGAGGTGATCACCCCAAAGATGACCCCGAAGCCAACCAGGAGGATAAGCACGCCGGCGAACAGCGCCATCACGGCTTCCCCCCGCCATTCGCGTCGTGTCAACACCCCGACACCGTACGGGCAAACCCGCGTTGCGCCCAGTCACGATTTCGCAGGCGAGGTCTCGGGGAGCACCTCAATAACTCCCCAGGGTCATGACCGCTTCGGGGCGGCGATGTCTGCATCGCCCTGAGCCGTCTCCATGCGGTTGGATGACGAAGAATGACTCGCGCAGAGACGCGGAGACGCAGAGGAAGTGGGGCGTTCAACCATCTTCATCGAGTCACCCAACTGTGAACCCGGTCACGGTTGCCCACGCTTCCGATTTCCTGTCGCTCTCTGCGTCTCTGCCCCTTTGCGCGAAGTTTTCACTGCATCGATACGGCTGAGAAGGGCTCGGTATCGGCGACGAGGACTTCTCCACCCCGTCCCAGGACGTGTCTGGGCATCAGTGCGGCAACGGGATCGCCGTGCCTTGGGATGTCCAGAGCCGAAGCACTCCGGCGGCGTCGCCGGTGGCGATCCACTCGTTGCGCGGGTGCACGGCGAGTGCATGGATCCAATCCTCGGAGGCGCGCCAGCTTCCGAGAACCTCATCGGATCCGGCGTCGATGCGCCTCACCTGGCCAGCGGCATCGGCGGTGTAGATCTGGCGACCGTCGGGGGCGTAGGCCAGGGCGAGGATCGCAGCGTCGTGGTTCCGGACGATCCGGACCATGCGGCCGATGCCCGGTTGCCAGACGCGCACCGTGCGGTCATCGCCACCAGTGGCGCAGGTCGGGACGGGAGCGCCGGGTTGGAAGGCGATCCCGTTCGGGGCCTCGGTGTGTTGGCTGAATGTCCGGAGCGGCGTGGATTGTGTGGCGGTCCAGACCTTGACGGCACGGTCGGAGGCGACGCTGGTGAGGATGCTGGTATCGGGGGACCAGGCCAGGCCCAGAACCCGGGCGGAATGACCGCGCAGGAGGCGGTGGGAGGAAGGTGCGGCCGGATCCGGAACCAAGGACTCCACGTGCAGGTCCGCTCCATCGGTCCACGCGATCCAACGATTGTCCGGACTGGGGGCGACGGCCTGGACGAGATCGTGGTCGACGGAGATGCGGCGTGCCTCCGCAAGGCTGGGGAGATCGAGGGCGAGGACGAGGCCGGATTCCCCGGGGGTGCCGCCGGCGACCCACAGTCGTTGGCCGGTGGATTCGAAGGCGAGGTGGGTAACCTTGGGGAGCGGGAGCGGATGCGGTTGGATTGGTTCCTTGCTTCCCGGGCGGAACAATTCGAGGGACCGGGGACGCCCGACGGCGAGGATGGAACCGTCGGCGTTGACCGCGAGAGCGGTGATGGGCGGTGCCGCTTGAGTCGGTGCGAAGACGAGGGGCAGGGCCAGGAGCGCGAGGTGGACCGGGCGTGGGCCAATCATCCGAGCAGTTCCCGGATGAAGGTTCCCTGATTCAAGAGTCGGACCGGGCGACCGGTGGGCGTGGTGACTTCGGTGGCTGGGTTGATGCCCATCCGTGTCAGCAGCGACCACGCGAGATCCTCGGGAGAAATGGGACGATCGACCGGGACTTCGCCGAACCCGTTGGTGGCCCCGATTACCTGGCCGCCACGAACGCCGCCGCCGGCGAGCGCGACGAACCCCGCGCGGGGCCAATGGTCGCGGCCGCCGAGGGCGTTGAGCTTTGGCGTTCGACCGAATTCGCCCATGAGGACAACGAGCGTGGAATCGAGAAGACCGCGATCGTGGAGGTCGGCGAGCAGGGTGGCGTAGGCGCGGTCGAGGGAGGGGAGCTTGCCGCTGCCGGGGAAGCGGGAATCGGGAAGCTCCCGGGCGATTTGTTGGTGGGTGTCCCAGCCGTGGTCGACCACGGTCACGAAACGGGAGCCCGCCTCGATGAGTCGACGTGCGAGCAGGCATCCGGTGCCGAGGCGGCTGCGTCCGTAGGCGTCGCGGGTGGCCGGCTTTTCCGCGTCGAGCGAGAAGGCCGCGCGCGCCTCGGGCGAGGCGATGAGCCGGTAGGCCTGGTCGTAGAAGGCGTCGCGGTTCCGGACGGCGAGATCGGTTTCGGGGAGATCCGCGAAGGCGTCGAGACGCGCCAGCATTTCGCGGCGTTGGTCGGATCGTTCGAAGGTGATGCCTTCTGGAAGGTGGAGATCCGGGACGCTGCCAGGATTCGCGCCGGCGCTGAAGGCGTTGAAGGCACCGGGAAGGAAACCGGCGCGGGCGGCATTGGATTGGCCGCCGACGGCATCGCCCGGGATGGCGATGTAGGGCGGGAGAACGCGTGTGGAACGGCGCTGGTGCCAGGCGACGAGACTGCCCAGCGATGGGTGATCGAGGGCGGGCGTGGGGCGATGGCCGGTCAGGAGGAAGCGCGAGCCTGTATCGTGGTTGCCGAGTTCGTGCGTCAGCGAACGGATCAGCGCGATGTGGGACATCTGCCGGGCGGTGCGGGGCAGATGCTCGCACAGGTGGACGCCGGCAACGGTGGTGGGAATGGACTTGAAGGGACTTCGGACCTCGACGGGGGCGTCGGGTTTGGGATCGAAGGTGTCGAGGTGACTGGGGCCGCCATCGAGCCAGAGGAGGATGCAGGCGCGGGCGGGCGCGGAAGGCTTTCCGGAACCGGTGGCTGGAGCGGGAGACTGGGCCTGGAGGCGGAACAGGTCCGCGCAGGTGAGGCCCAGCGGCGCGAGCGCACCGAGTCGCAGGAATTCCCGGCGGCGGATCCCGTCACAACGTTCCGGAGGGTGGGGCATGGCGGTGGTTCGGGTTCAGTGGTTGAAGGTGAATTCCCGGGCGTTCAGCAGCGCCCAGAAGAGGTCGGTGGCGATGTCGGCACGGTTGGCACCGGAGAGGCGGGGTTCCCATGCGGCGCGTTCGGCCGCGGACGGCGGGCGCGAGACGGTGTGCAGGTAAAGTGTGTTGAGCAGTTCGCCCGCGCTGCCGGAGCTCGCGAGCCAGCGCGGAAGGTTCCCGCGCTGGAGTCGGCCATTGACGGTGCCCCCGTTGATCAGGTGTAGCGACTGCGCCAGGCCACCACCAGCGATCGCGGTCGCGTCGCACGATGTCTCGCGGGAGCAGCGGCCGAGGATGTCGAGTGCCGGCGACGGGCTCTGGGACCCGACGAGTTGCACGGCGGCGGCGACGTCGGGTTGGTCCGCGAAGGTTTCCCGAACGCCGGTGGCCTGGCTGATCATGTCGAGCAGGACGCGTCCATCTGGTGACTTCAGGAAGGCGTGGGAAAGGAGGCGGTCGTCGCGGGCGTTGGCCGGAAGCGGGCGCGAAGTCCGTTGGTAGGTTTCCGAGGTGACGATGTCGCGCACCAGGGCGCGGAGGTGGAATCCGTTGGCGGCGAATTCGCGGGCCAGCATGTCGAGGAGTTCCGGGTGCGTGGGCGGATTGGTCGGACGGAGATCATCGACAGGTTCGACGAGGCCGCGACCGAGCAGGTGCTTCCAGACGCGGTTGACGAAGGCGTGGGCGAATCGTGGGTTTGCCGGATCCGTCGTCCACTGGGCGAGGGCGAGTCGTCGGTCGCCCTCGCTGGCGATGGAGACGCGTTCGCCGAGGGCGCGCGGCGGCAGGGCCCGACCGGAGTGCGGGTCTTCGACCTCGCCGCGGGGAGCGATGGTCACGCGGCCGTTGTCGCGCTGGATGCGGGCGAAGAAGGCGGCGAACTGGTGGTAATCGGTGCGGGTCCAACGATCGGCGGGATGGGCATGGCAGCGGGCGCATCCGATGCGCGTGCCGAGGAAGATCGAAGCGGCGTGTTCGGCGAGGTCGCGGGGGTCGTTGGCGAGGAGCGCGAACGAAGCAGGCCCGACGTCCTGGACCGGGCCTTCCGCGGTGAGGAGTTCGCGGGCGAGGCGGTCCCAGCCGGTGTCGGCGGCAACGTGTCCGCGGAGCCATTCGTGATAGGTGGCGGAGGCCCGTTCGCTGCCACGCTTGCCGGAGATCAACAGCAGGTCCGCTAGCCGCATCGTCCAGAGGTCGGTGAACTCCGGGCTGGCCAGCAGACGATCCACGATGGCGGCGCGGGCCGCAGGCGTGTCGCGATCCGCTAGGAATTGCTGGATGACCTCGGGCGCGGGCAACCGGCCGGTGAGGTCGAGATGGATCCGACGCAGGAATTCGGAGGCGCTGCTGCGGGGGGAGGCGGGCAGGTTCATCGCCCGCAGTTGGCGGTCGACGTGGCGGTCGATCGGATGCGTCGCATTGGTCCCCACTGTCGGGACTTCGATGCCGGTGTTCGGGAAGGGATGTTCCACCCGGATTGCGGCCACGGCGCCGGCGAAGCGGATCATGATCGCTGTGGTGCCGGGACCCAGGATGCGGACCTCGCCGCGTCGGTTGACGTCGGCCACGCTGTCGTCGTTGGAGGTGTAGAGGGCGCGGTCGGTGACGGTCGTCGTGGTGCCGTCGGTGAGTTGGGCGGTCACCGTGAGCGGTTGGACTCCTGCGTTGGGTTCCGGGCGCAGCAGGGTGGGTTGGACAAGGAGGTTGGACACCGCGATGTCCGGGCGGCCGAACGGGGCACCGCGGGCGATCCATTCGCGGAGTTCGAGCGCTTCCTGTGAATCGGTGCGGAAGCGACGGTCGCCTTCGTGGTCGATCGCACGCGTGGCCTTGCGGAGGAGGAGGCTTTGCTCCGGAT
>JBIKWS010000107.1:0-8945 GCA_044356195.1 Cyanophyceae cyanobacterium | reverse complement strand
GACGCTGCCGCGGCCGGTGGTGAAGACGCCGACGTTGCAACCTCCGCAGACGAGGCCGGTCATGCTGACGGGGTCGTAGCCCGGGGTGTCCATGAAGGCGAAGCCGGACTGGGAGACCTCCTCGGCGTACTGGTAGACGGCGGCGAGGGGGGCCTGGCCGCCCTTGGCGATCGCACCGAGGCTCTTCTCGTAGATCGTGGTGAGACCGCCGGCCTTGTTTCCGACGCTGGGGTTGTTGTCGATGGTGGCGTTGTGGAGCCGGGCGTAGTCCTCCCACCAGCGGACCATTCCGAGGAGCTTCTCGCCGACCTCGCGGCTCACGGCGCGGCGGGTGAGCAGGTGTTCCGCGCCGTAGATCTCGGGGGTCTCGGCGAGGACGCTGGCTGCGCCGTGGCGTACGAGTTCATCGCTGGCGAAGCCGAGTGCGGGGTTGGCGGTGATGCCGCTGGCACCGTCGGATCCGCCGCAATTCAGCGCGAGGGCGAGACGGGAGAGAGGGAGCGGTTCGCGGCGGAGGGCGTTGGCGGCGGGGAGGAGACGGTGGACGGCTGCTGCAGCGGCCTCGATCGTTTTCGCCACGCCGCCCTGCGTCTGGATGTTCATCACCGCGGGCGGGGTTCCGCCGGGACCGGCGGTTTCGAGCTGTTGCTCGCGGATGAGGCGGTCGACCTGGTTGACCTCGCAGCCGAGGCCGAGAAGGACCCATCCGGAAATGTTCGGGTGTTTCGCAATCCCTGCGAGGACGCGCTGGAGCAGGCGTGTCGGCTCGTCGTCGGGCATGGCACAGCCGCTCTTGTGGGTGAAGGCGACGACGCCGTCGACGCCCGGGAACTCCCGTGCGAAGTCCGGTCCCTTGAAACGGTCGGCGACATAGCGGGAAACCGACGCCGAGCAATTCACGCTGGAGATGACCGCGATGTAGTTCCGGGTGCCGGCCCGGCCGCCGGGACGGGCGAAGCCCTGGAAGGTCCGGTGCTCGTCCGGGGCGAGAGGCGGGAGCGCGCGGATGTCCGTGCCGATGTCGGCCTGGCGTGTGAAATCCCGGGACTCGACGTTGTGGACGTGGACGTGGTCACCGGCGCGAATGGGGCCGCGGGCGAAGCCGATCGTCTGGCCATACTTCTTGAGGGCCGCTCCATCCGAAAGGTCGCGGACGGCGATCTTGTGGCCGCGGCCCACGTCGTGGCGGACGGTGATGGAGGAATGGTCGACGACGAGTTCGGTGCCGGCCTTGATGGGGGCCTTGGCGACGACGACGTCATCCTCGGGACGAAGCCGGAGGGCGACCTGAGAAAGCGGGATGCCTGCCACGGGGCGAGGTTGGGGTGAGGGTGAGGGGGAGATTCAAGAGGCAAGATCCCGGATTCGGGTTTGAGGCTGGAAAGGAGCAGATCGGTGGAGGATGAAGAAGAAGGGTTGGGGCATGCCCTTGTAGTCCATGACGCCCAGGACGGAGTCGGCGTGGATCCGGCGGAACACGTCGTGGATGGGGAGTTGGTCGTAGATCATGGTGGCCACGCTCCATCTAACCCCCGCGATTGCCCTGCGTGGCCTCCGGTGCGTAGGGTTTCGGCATGGTTCCCCTCGTTGAGTCGCGTCTGGCGCGACACCTGACTGAGCCCATCCGTGCGTTGCTTGTGGCCGGAGTTCACCGGCGGACGTATGCGGCGGATGAACGCGTGTTCGAGGAGGGCAGTCCGGGTGACGGCCTGTATGTGTTGGAGTCGGGTCTGGTGGAGATTGCGGCCCGGTCGGTGCCGGGGCGGCAGCATCGGTTGGCGGTGATGGAACCGGGGGAGTATTTCGGGGAGATGGCGGTCTTTGATGGAGGTGCGCGATCGGCTTCGGCCATTGCGTTGGAAGAGTCGGTGTTGCAGTTCGTGCCGACGCCGTTGTTGCAGAAGTTGCTGGAGCATTCGCCGATGCTGGCGGCGGCGTTGGTGCGGGATTCGAGCCTGCGGATGCGCGACTTCAACCGGCGGTTCCTGCAGGAAATGCTGAAGGCAGAACGGTTGAGCCTGGTGGAGCGGTTGGCGCGGACGATCGTCCACGATTTCCGGAATCCGCTGAACGTCATCGGCATCGCGGCGGACCTGGCGGCCGAGCCATCGGCGACGCTCGAATCCCGTCGGTCGGCGCGCGATCGGGTGCGGCGTCAGGTCGAGGTGTTGAACCGGATGATGCAGGAGCTTCTGGATTTCACGCGCGGGATGACGCCGTCGGCGGTGTTGCCCAAGGTCGACTTCGTGGACTTCGTGCGGGAGATGGTCTTCGAGTTGGAACCGGAGGCGAGCCGACGGGGAGTCGGCCTGGATGCGGACCTTGGTCCCCTGAAGGAAGGTCCGCTGTTGGTGCGGATGGATGCCCTGCGCATGCAGCGTGTGTTCAACAATCTTTTCCAGAATGCGTTTGATGCGGTGGGCGCGCTCGACGAGGCCATCCTGCGGATGCGCTTCGAAGTGACCGATCGGGAAGTGGTGATCGAAGTCTCGGACAATGGACCCGGGATCCCGGCGGTGGTGCTGCCGCATGTGTTCCAGCCGTTCGTTACCTTCGGCAAGGCCCATGGCACTGGCCTGGGACTGGCGATCTGCGACCGCATCGTCGCCGAACACGGCGGGAAGATGTCGGTGGTCAACCAGCCGGGTTCCGGGGCCTGTTTCCGGTTTGGTCTGCCCCGGGCGAAGCCCGGAGACACGGACCCTTCGGTCGGCAAACCATGATTCAGCGAGCCATGAAGATCGTGATTCCAGGCGGAACCGGCCAGATCGGGCGCATGCTGGGCCGGTGGTTCCAGGCGTCCGGACACGAGGTTGTCGTGTTGGGCCGGACGCGGGCTGAAGGTCCGTGGAGATGGGTTGGGTGGGACGGGGAACACCCTGGCCCGTGGGTTGCCGAACTGGAGGGCGCGGACGTCGTGATCCAGCTCGCTGGCCGCAGCGTGAACTGCCGCTACAACCCCCGGAATCGTGCGGAGATCCTCGATTCGCGCGTTCGCTCGACCCGCGTCGTGGGCGAAGCCCTCGGGAAGTGTCGCCGTCCGCCGCCGGTCTGGCTCCAGTCGAGCACGGCGACGATCTACGCGCATCGGTACGATGCACCCAACGACGAGGCCACCGGGCTGATCGGGGGTGACGAACCGGGCGTGCCGGAGACGTGGCGGTTCAGCGTGGGCATTGCCAAGGCGTGGGAAGCGGCGGCCTTGGGCGCGGTGCCGTCGGGTGTCCGGCTCGTGTTACTGCGGTCGGCGATGACGATGAGTCCGGATCCGGGCGGGGTGTTTGACGTGATGCTGGGATTGGTCCGGAAGGGGCTGGGTGGACGGAATGGGGATGGCCGGCAGTTTGTGTCGTGGATCCACGAACGGGACTTCTGCCGCGCCGTGGACTGGTTGATCGCACACGACTGGTCCGGGCCGGTCAACCTGTGCGCGCCGAATCCCCTGCCGAACGCCGATTTCATGCGCGAATTCCGTCGGGCCTGGGGCATCGGTGTGGGCCTTCCGGCGATGGACTGGATGATCGAGATCGGCGCGCTGTTCCTGCGGACGGAGTCGGAGCTGATCCTGAAAAGCCGACGCGTGGTGCCGGGGCGGCTTCTGGAGGGGGGATTCCGGTTCGAGTATCCGGATTGGCCGTCGGCGGTGCGGGAGTTGTGCAGCCGATGTCGGACGCCATCGGGGAGGTAGGGTCCGCTCCTTGGGAGAAGGAGCTCAGGCGCATCTGGGCGCTACCCCCGCGCGGAACGGGGTGGCGACGTCCTCGTCGCCATTCCAAAGTCTTGCCCCGGGCGATGAGGACATCGCCGCCCCGAACCCATCCCCGAAGGGGCAGGGTCCTGATGTGCCCGGCGGGCTCAGGCGATGGCCGCCTGGTTGTTGCGGCGGGCGAGGAAGAAGTAGAAGAGGGCTCCGACCCAGTGCGTGAACCAGATCAGGGCGGCCCAGCCAACGCGGGACCAGCCGCTGATGCGGTCGTTGCGGATGGCGTCGATGAGCATCCAGATCCAGAAGACGAAGGCACCGAGGGTAACGGCGGCGATGGTGAGGGGCAGGAGGAGGAGGAAGAGGAGCAGTCCGAAGATGAGGATGGTGAAGGCAATGAGCTTGATCATGAATGTGGTCTCCGCGAGGTGAGTACTCGCGGGCGTGGGGAAGGGTTTCAGTTGGGTTGGGATTTTTTCGTGCCGGTGATGGGTGTGGCTGGCTTTCCTGATCAGGGAAGGGGGAGGCGATGTCCTCATCGCCGTGGGAGGGGTTTTGGGAGAGGGGCGACGAGGACGTCGCCGCCCCGTTCCAGGTTGGGGAGGGGGTGGGACAAGAATGGGGAGCCGTTGGCCACTGGTTGGGTTGACCGGGAAAAGACGGTGAATAATGAAGGGTTGGAAAAGTCGGGAAAAAGGTTACGTACACGTATGATCTCGATGCACACCTTCAAAGCGGGGTTCCTGCCAGCGTTGCTGCTGGGGGTGACGTCGGCGTGCCTTCAGGCGGCGGGTGGATTCGAGAAGACGGCGATGCCCTTCCTCGAAAAGCACTGTTACGAGTGTCACGGGGGCAAGAAGACCAAGGCGGACCTCAATCTGAAGGCGATCCGGGATGACTCACGCATCCTGCCCGACCTGAAGCTGTGGCGCGGGGTTTTGCATCAGGTGAACACCGGGGAAATGCCGCCTGACAAGCATCCGAGCCAGCCCACCGCGGAGGAGATCACGGCGTTCAATGCGGCGATCGAGGAGTCGATTGCCGCGGCGGAATCGAAGCTTCCGCCGGATCCGGGTCGGGTGACCGCGCGGCGGTTGAACCGCACCGAGTACAACAACACCGTCCGCGACCTGCTCGACGTGGACTTCAACGCCTCGGAAAATTTCCCCGCGGACGACATCGGGCACGGGTTCGACAACATTGGTGACGTGCTGAGCGTCTCACCGGTGCATCTGGAGCGGTATCTGGACGCAGCGGAGGGGATCGCGGAGCGGGCGGTGGTGCTGAAACTGCCGAAGCCGCCCGAACGCACGACGTTTTCGATCTTTTTGGAGCCGGGCGGGTACGGATCGGAGAACGGCACGCGGCCGGTGACGAATTCGGCGGCGGAACTGTTCGTGCGGCACACGTTCAAGGAGTCGGGTTCGTACCGGTTCCGGGTGCGAGCGGGTGCCACGAACGTGTCCGACACGGATCCGGTGCAGATGAAGCTGTTCATCGGCGAGAAGGAAGTCCTGGCGACGACGGTGACGAACGCACCGAAGAAGTGGGGTTCGTACGAGGTGGAGTTGGACCTGCCGGCGGGGGAGCACCGGTTCAGCGCGAAGTGGGCGAACCGCGACACGAACGTCGCCGAGCAGACCCTGTATATCAACGAGTTCAAGGTGATCGGGCCGAAGGACACGCGGACCCCGTTCATGAAGCGGGTGGCGGGCATTGCGGCGGATCGGCCGGAATCGGAGCGGACGGCAGAGGTCGTGCGGTGGTTCCTGACGCGGACCTTCCGGCGGGTGCCGACGGCGGAGGAGATCGCGCGGTACACCAAGGTCTTCGAGGCGGGTCGGTCGGCGGCGGACGGAAAGTTCGACGGAGGAATGCAGGATCTGGTGCGTGCAGCGCTGGTCTCGCCGAAGTTCCTGTTCCGGGTGGAACTGGACAACCGGCCGACGGCGACGGAGGCGCAGGGGCTGGACGACTTCCAGTTGGCCTCGCGGCTGAGTTACTTCCTGTGGAGCACCACACCGGATGACGAACTGCTGGGGTTGGCAGAGAAGGGAGTCCTCGCCTCGCAACTGGAGGCGCAGGTGCGCCGGATGCTGCAGGACCCGAAGTCGGTGGCGCTCGTGCAGAACTTCGGCATGCAGTGGTTGCAGTTGGAGCGGTTGGCGACGTTCCAGCCGGACTCGAAGCTGTTCCCGTCCTTCGACGAGAACCTGCGCAAGGCCATGTTGCGCGAGACCGAGCTTTTCCTGGGGGAAATCCTGCGTGAGGACCGCAGCCTGCTGGACCTGGTGGACGCGGACTTCACGTACGTCAACCGGACCCTGGCCCGGCACTACGGGATCGAATCCGAGGCCTTCAAGGGCGGGGGCGGAGGAGGCCGGCGTGGCGGTCGTGGGGGTGGCGGTGAGTTCGTGCGTGTGAGTCTTCCCGACCGGAAGCGCGGCGGATTGCTGACGCAGGCAAGTATCCTGACGGCGACATCGAATCCGACGCGTACCTCGCCGGTGAAGCGTGGCAAGTGGGTGCTCGAACAGATCCTGGGCACGCCGCCGCCGCCGCCGCCGCCGAACATCCCGGGCCTGGAAGACCAGAAGGAGCTTTCGGGGACCCTGCGGCAGCGGATGGAACAGCACCGCGCCAACCCGTCCTGCGCCAACTGCCACCAGCAGATGGACGCCCTCGGGTTTGCCTTTGAGAACTTCGACGCCGTCGGGCGGTTCCGGGAAGGCGACGCGGATGGGAAGATCGATCCCTCGGGAAAACTGCCGGACGGCAAGACATTCCAGGGTTCGGCGGAGCTGCGAACGATCCTGAAGGACAAGAAAGACCTTGTGGCGCGCAATCTTGCGGAGAAACTGACAACGTACGCGTTGGGTCGGGGACTGGAGTACTACGACGAGCGCGCGATCCGGAAGATCCTCGGGGACGTGGCGCGGGCGGAGTACCGGTTTTCGTCGCTGGTGGTGTCGATCGTCCAGAGCGATCCCTTCCGCATGCGGCGTGGGTTGGGGGCGGCATCGGCGGAAGCGCCGAAGGGTGGCGGTTGAGAAGAGTTTCGAACAAACATCGGAAAAGACCATGAGCACACCGATCAAACTGTCGCGGCGCACCCTGTTGCGCGGCATGGGCACGGCACTGGCACTTCCTTGGCTGGACGCCATGGGGCCGTTCCAGGCGTGGGCCGAGACGGCGACTCCGGGGGCGAAGACGGTACCGAACCGCATGGCGTTCCTGTACGTCCCGAACGGGATCAACATGGCCGACTGGAAACCCTCGGCCGAGGGCGCGCTCCCCGGGGAATTGCCGCGGATCCTGCAACCGCTGGCGGCGCACCGGAACGATTTCTCGATCCTTACCGGACTGACGGCGGACAAGGCGCGCGCGAACGGCGACGGCGGCGGCGATCATGCCCGGGCGTTGTCGGCGTTCCTGACGGGAACGCAGCCGCGGAAGACGGACGGCACGGACATCCGCGCCGGCGTGTCGGTGGACCAGGTGGCGGCGGCGCGGTTGGCGGATCAGACGCGTTTGGCCTCGCTGGAGATCGGCACCGAGGCGGGGTCGATGGCGGGCAACTGCGACTCCGGATACAGCTGCGTGTATTCGTCGACGATGTCGTGGCGTTCGGCGACGCAGCCGTTGCCGAAGGAAGTGAACCCGAAGCTGGTCTTCGAGCGGTTGTTCGGGGCGGGTTCCCGCGAGGAACGCGTTCGGCGGGATGCGCGGCGGAAGAGCGTGCTGGATCTGGTGAAGGACGACTTCGCCGACCTGAACGGCCGACTGGGCCGCAATGACCAGCGCAAGCTGGACGAGTATTTCTCGGCCGTGCGCGACCTCGAGCAACGGATCGAGCGGGCGGCGCGGATGCCGGATGCCACGGTTCCGGAAGGTGTGGTCCAGCCGGCGGGGGTTCCGGGCAGCTACGAGGAGCACATCCGGCTGATGGCGGACCTGATGGTTCTGGCGTTCCAGACGGAGAGCACGCGCGTGTGCACCTTCGTGCTGGCGAACGAAGGCAGCGGCAAGCCATACCCGTTCATTGGCGTCAGCGAGGGGCACCACGATCTCTCGCATCATCAGAACAACGCGGAGAAGAAGGAGAAGATCGCCAAGATCAACTGCTTCCACACCACGCAGCTGGCGTACCTGATGGACCGGATGAAGTCGGTGAAGGAGGGCGACGGGACCTTGCTCGATCACTGCATGCTGGTCTACGGCAGCGGCAATTCGGACGGTAACGCCCACAATCACGATGACCTGCCGATCCTGCTGGCGGGGCGTGGCTGCGGCACGATCAACCCCGGCCGGCACGTCGTGTTCCCCAAGGAAACCCCGTTGAACAACCTGTGGCTCTCCATGCTGAACCGCATGGAGATCTCGGTGCATCAACTGGGCGACAGCACCGGCGAGCTGAAGGGGGTTTAAGCCTTACTTCTGCGGGAACATTCCTGCGGTCCAACCGCCGTCGACGGCGAGGGCCGCGCCCGTGATGAAGCTGGCTTCGTCGCTGGCGAGGAACAGGGCGGCGTTCGCGACTTCCTGGGGTGTTCCCATGCGTTTCTGGGCCTGGGTGGAGGCCATTTCGCGGTAGGCGGCGGCTGGATCCGGGTACTCGGCGAGGCGGGCCTTCACGAACGGCGTTTCAACACGGCCAGGGCACACGGCATTGACGCGAACTCCAGACGTGGCGTGGTCCAGCGCGGCGCAACGCATCATCCCAACCACGGCGTGCTTGCTGGCCGTGTAGGCGAAACGGTCCACGAGGCCTTCGAGTCCGGCGGTGGAACCGGTGATCACCACGCTGCCCGAGTGGCGCTCGATCATTCCGGGCATCCATGTCTTCAGGGTGCGCAGGACGCCGGTGACGTTGACGGAAAGCAGGCGTTCGAAATCGGGGATGCTGGTCGTGAGAAGGGTTCCGACATGTCCGATGCCGGCGTTGGCGACGAGGATGTCGACGCGCGGGACGCGGGCCAGGGCTGCGGTGAAGTCGGCGTCGGAGGTGACATCCAGGCGGAGGGCTTCTCCCTGTCCGCCTTCGGCCTGGAGGAGTTGGACCGTGGTTTGGGCGGCCGCCTCATTGACGTCGGCAGCCCAGACGAGCGCGCCGGCGCGGGCAAAGGTGAGCGCGATGGCCTGACCGATGCCGGATCCCGCGCCCGTGACGAGCGCGACCTTGGAAGCGAGGGAGAAGGACATGGGGGATTTCCGTTGAAGGGAAAACTGTGGGGGAGGTGGG
>JBIKWS010000106.1:0-8953 GCA_044356195.1 Cyanophyceae cyanobacterium | reverse complement strand
CCGCACCTGGCTCAGGATCCGCGTGACCGTCGCGATGCCCTCCAGCGCGTAATACTCGCATTGCAGGGGAATGATCAGCGAGTCCGAGGCCGCGTAGGCATTGAGCGTCAGCAACCCAAGCGCCGGGGGACAATCCAGGAGGATCACGTCGAAACGCCCCGAATCACGCAACGGCGCGAAGCACTGGCGCAGGCGCAAGAGATTGTCCTCCGCACGGGCCAGTTCGATCTCCGCCCCGCACAGGTCCACCTCGCTGGGGATCACCTCCAACCGCGGGAAGGCCGTCGACTTGACGCGTTCCAGCAGTCCGCCCTCGCCCAGCAGCGGCCGGTACACGGAGCCACCCTCGACCTTCTCCAATCCCACGCCGGACGTGGCGTTGGCTTGGGAATCCAGGTCGACGAGCAGGACCCGATGACCCATCGCGGCCAGACAGGCCGCCAGGTTGACGGTGGTGGTGGTCTTGCCGACTCCGCCCTTCTGATTGGCGACGGCGATCACATGCGCAGGCACGGCAACATCAAGCGCGAGCCCACGCCTCACTGGCAACCATGAATCCTTTCAAACCCGCTCCCAGACCGGATCCACGGTTGAACCCCACACCACCGTCAGGTATTCCAAAGCCCACCTCATGGGCGAAATCCTCGTGATCGGCCACCGGAATCCGGACACAGACGCGATCTGCTCCGCGATTGGCTACGCTGAATTCAAACGAAGGACGGGCATGCGCAACGCCGTCGCGGCGCGTTGCGGTGACACGAACGACCGCATCGACTTTGTCCTGCGCACCTTTGGCGTGCCCGCGCCCAAGTTCGTCGCGGACGTCTCGCCCAAGATCCAGGATGTGATGCGGTCCAACGTCTTCTCGGTGCCACCGCGCACACCGCTCATGGAGGCCCTCGCGCTGATGGACGAACGCAACATCCGCGTCCTCCCTGTCCTCGATCCCGAACGCCGCTGCATGGGACTCCTGTCGGTGTTCAAGGCCAGCAAGTTCTTCTTCCCCTCCCACACCCGCATTTTCGACAGCCGTCGGGTCGTCGCCTCTGTCCGATCCCTCACACGCACCCTGCAGGGCAAGATGCTCTGCGCGTTCGAACCGGACACCGACAACGACCTCGTGCTGATGATCGGTGCCATGAAGGCCGCGTCCTTCGCGTCCCGGCTTCCGAAGTACGCTCCCGAGAAGCTCCTCGTCGTCGTCGGTGATCGCGAGGACATCCAACTCGCCGCCATCGAGGCCCGCGCCCGCTGCGTCATCATCACCGGCGGTTACGGGGTCTCCGACCAGATCCGCGAACTCGCCCAGAGCCACGAGGTCAGCCTCATCCTTTCCCCGCACGACACGACCACCACCGCGATGCTTTGCCGATCGTCCATCGCCGTCGAAAACCTCCTCCGCTCCGATTACCTCGCCTTCCGCCCCGACGAAAACCTCGCGGCCGCCCAACGCCTCGCTGCCGCCTCGCAGTTCCAGGCCTTCCCGGTCATCGACGAGGAACAACGCGTCGTCGGCATCGTTTCCAAGTCCGACTTCCTCCGGAAGGTCGAGCGGCAACTGATCCTGGTCGACCACAACGAACTCTCCCAGGCCGTTGCCGGCGCGGAACAGGTCGAGATCATCGAGATCATCGACCACCACCGCCTGGGTTCCTTCAGCACGCAGCAGCCGATCCTCTTCCGCAACGAACCCGTCGGTTCCACCAGCACCATCGTGGCCGACCAATACCTCACGCTCGGCGTCGAACTGCCGCCCAGCATCGCCGGCTGCCTCCTCGCCGGTCTTGTCTCCGATACGCTCAACCTGACCTCGCCCACGACCACCAAGCGCGACGCCGAAATCCTCGGAATCCTGGAGAAGCTGGCCGGCGTCAACGCCCGCGAGTTCATCGACAAGCTCTTCAGCTCTGGCTCCGTCCTGACCTCCAAACCCGCCACACAGGCCATCACCACGGACTGCAAGGAGTACTCCGAAGGCAGCACGACCTTTTCGGTCGCACAAATTGAGGAACTCGGGTTCGAACAGTTCTGGAAGCGCAAATACGAGGTCATCCAGGCGCTCAACGATTACTGCCGCTCCCGGAACTACTTCTTCTCCGCATTGCTCGTCACCGACGTCGTCCAGCAAACGTCACTCCTCCTCCTCGCTGGCGACCAACGTTTTCACGATCAGATCCACTACCCGGAAACCGAACCCGGCATCTTCCAGATGGACGGCATCGTCAGCCGCAAGAAGCAGCTGCTGCCGTACCTGACCCAAAGCCTCAAGGCCATGGGTCCGGTCAGGGCGTGAGTCAGGCCTGAGACCTGAGGTGGACGGTCTGCGTCGGGAACGCGAAATCGAGCTTCTCGGCGTCGAAGCGTTCCTTCACCCGCAGGTTCAGCTCCTGAAGCACAGACGTGTATTCGTTCCAGTCCGTGGTCGCACAGACCCACGCGACGTTGATGTTCAGGTTGAAGTCACCGAACCGATTGAAATGGACCGTGACCTCACTGGTCTTGGGATGCCCGCGAAAGATTTCCTCCAGGATCCGCGAAGCGTCCCGCAAGCGCGCCGCCGGTGTGTCGTAGGTCAACCCGAAGTCCAGCACCGCACGGATCGTCGGTCGCGCCGTGATGTTGGTCACCGTATTGTTGCCCACCGACTTGTTCGGCACGGTCACCAGGAATCCATCCGCCGTCCGGACGCGTGTCGCGCGCAACCCGATTTCCTCCACCACACCGTCCACATCGCTGCCCACGCGGATGCGATCCCCAACCTTGAATGGTCGGTCCATGAACACGGAAACCGCCCCGAAAAGGTTGGCCACGGTGTCCTGCGCCGCGAGACCCAGCGCCAATCCCAGGACGGATACCGAACCGAGGAGGGCCGTGATGTTGACGCCCAGATTCTGCAACAGGGTGAGCACCGCCACGATGCAGAGCACGACCTTCGCCCCTTTTCCCACCAGGCTGACGAAATGGATGTTGAACGCCCGATCCCCATCCTCCTTCAACCGCCCCTTCCAGATCCCCATTGCCGCGTCGATCGTCCGCATCAACACGTATAGGATCGAGAACGCCAGCGCCACCAACGTGCCCCGACTCAGGTAATCCTCCACCACCGTCGGCCAGTCGAACAACTGCAGCCCCACGTTCAACAGCACCACAAAACTCACGACCTTCACCGGCCCATCCACCAACCGCACCACCAGGTCGTCCCACTGGTTCGGCGTCCGCGCCGCCCACGCCTCCAACCGGGTCCGCACGAGGTAATCCAGGAACTTTGACACCGCGAACGCCAATCCGATGTAGAGGAGGGTCGCGAGGTACTGCCAGAGTGGATTCCCCAGGAATCGCCCCTGCAAGGCATCCACCTGGTTCAGCCCGAACGACAGTTCCAACTCGTGCGAGGTCACGAAGTCCCGCCCCGCCACCTTCTGGGCCAACTGTCGGGTCGTGTTCGTCACCGCCGACGCCACCGGTGCCGGTGTTTCCGCACCCGCGGGTGCCTGCGCCACCGCCGTCGTCCACACCGCCCACGATGCCCCCAACGCAAACACCGCCATCCATCCGATCCACAGGATCCGCGCCAGCAACCGTCGATTCATTGGCTGGGACATAGCTCCGTCCCCCCGGGATGGCAACCGATGTCTCCCGCCTCCACACCCGATCGCGGCAGCGACGCTCTCATTGCTGTTCCTGAGCCTTGCCCAAGGAGATGCGGACATCGCCGCCACAAAGCCATTCAGACACTGCCCCCGCATGCAACGGGGTGGCGACGTCCTCGTCGCCGTTCCAAAGCCATTCCCATCGCGATGAGGACATCGCCGCCCCGAATTCCTTCCAAAAGGGGGCGGCGTCAAGATGCGCCCCCTCCCACCCACGGCGAGCCGCTAGACTTTCGTCGATCCGCCTGCTAGGAACCTCCCAGTTTTCCCGCCGACTTTCGGCTCCCTGTGTGCCCGGCGGAAATCCGACGAATCGAAATCATGAAGCCATATCTGCTCGCCATCAGTCTCGCTGCCGGCCTCACCGCCGTCGCACAGACCCCCGGCGCGACCACCAATGCCGCGCCGACGGTCCCTCCAGAGATCGCCGCCAAGTTCAAGAGCACCGAAGAACTGCACGGATACGCCCTCGGTGCCATGATTGCCGACGACATGGTCGGCCGCGTCCGCAAGATGGGTTATGACGCTCCCGGCGACGCCATCGCCAAGGGATTCGGGGACTGGGTCAACGAGAAGCCAACCCTGACGAAGGAAGAAGTCCGGAAGGTCTTCACCGCGATGCAATTCGAGGTCAACAAGAAGGCCGAAGAGAAGCGCAAGGCCGAGGCCGAGAAGAACATCAAGGAAGGTGCCGACTTCCTCGCCGCCAACCGCACCAAGGAAGGCGTGGTCACCCTGCCCTCCGGACTCCAGTACAAGGTCGTGAAGAACGGCGACGGCATCAAGCCCACCGCCGAGGACACCGTGGTCTGCCACTACCGCGGAATGCTGCTCGACGGGAAGGAGTTTGATTCCTCCTACGGCCGCGGTGAACCCGCCAAGTTCGGCCTCAACCGCGTCATCAAGGGCTGGACTGAAGGCGTCCAGCTCATGGGCGTCGGTTCCAAGTGGGAATTCTTCATCCCCGCCAATCTCGCCTACGGTCCGAACGGCAGCCCGCCGCGCATCCCGCCCAACGCCACCCTCCATTTCGAGATCGAGCTGGTCGGCATCCAGGGCAAGACCATCAAGGACCCCGCGCCCACCGCCGCCCAACCGGTCGTGACCAGCGACATCATCAAGGTCCCGTCCAAGGCCGAACTCGACAAGGGCGCCAAGATCGAGGTCATCAAGGCGACCGACGCCGAACGCCTCCAGAAGGAGAAGGAAGCCCAGCAGAAGAAAGCCGAGCCGAAGTAACCCTCGGCCGACTCCCTGTCCGCACACCGCCCCCGGAATCCCCGGGGGCGGTTTCGTTTGGATGCAACCGGACGCACCTCCCCCACGCGGAACGGGGTGGCGACGTCCTCGTCGCCGTTCCAAAACCATTCCCATGGCGATGGGGGTACCGCCGCCTCAGGCCAGTCCCAAAGGCAACTGCCCACAACCCCCTTGCCGTTGGCCCAGGGTCAGACGGATGTTCCCCTTCCTTCCATGCTCCACCGATTCCACTGCATCACCGAATCCACCGACCGGGTGGATGGTTCCACGATCGGGACACCCTGTGATGAAAGGTTTGCCCGGTGGCATTCCCCAGCCCGCCTCTGGTTCTCCGCCCTGCTGCTTCTCATTGGGCCTGCCGTGCTCGCCGCCACGATTTCCCTCGAAGGCGTCCACGTCGTCCCACACGTGCAATCCCCCGACATGCGGTATCGCCGGACCCCGGACTTCAGCCTGGGCGCACGCGTCGAGCTCTTCCTCCGCAACTCTTCCACAAACACCCTGCATATCCCTGCCACAACCACGGTGAGACTCCGCGGGCGCACGCCGGAGGAGCTCCTCAAGTCAGACGAATGGGCCTGGCACGACTTCCCCTCGGCCTGGGGTGGTGAACCGCTCCCACTTCCTCCCGGAGCGCTCACCGTCTGGTCCTGGAACGGCAAGCGTGCCCCGTGGGGCACCAACACCACAGCGGACATCGTGCTTTCGCTCCCGGGCCAGCCACATCCCGAATCCGTCTCCGTCGCCATCGCGAACCCCACCGCCTGGATTTCGGCCCTCACCTTTCTCGGCCCCTCCGACGCCATCCAACCGGACTCCCTCGTCTTTCACGTGGCGAACCGATCCGCCGCCCCACTCAAGATCGAGGCCTGCCGGCTCTGGCTCCCCACCTCCAACGCCACCTTCCGATCCCTGCTCCCCCAGCCCTGGGTCAGCAACCGTCTCGATCGCTTCCCAGCCAATGGTGTCATCCCAGCCAACGACCGCGGCGGAGCCCGGCTTCAAACGGGTCCCCTGCCCCTCACTTACGCCGCCCTCGAAGTCCGCCTCTCCGACGCCACAGATTCTCCCGTGACGCTCTGGGCCCATCAGCGCATCAAGCGCGAGGCCTTCGACATCAGCGGCGGTTGGGTCGCCTCGAATCTCGGCACCAGCAACAGCCTCCACAGCGAAACCTACCTCCGCACCCTCAAGCGGATGCACATCAACGCCGGCAACCATCAGCACGTACCCGGCTACTCCGACACCCCCCTCTTCGAACGGTTTCCGCTCAAGTACATGAACCGGCTGGAGCCGTTCAGCCAGTACGATACCGACCCGATGCTCCCTCGCATCCACGCCGTGGAATTCCTCGGCGAACCGCAGTACGGCGGTGGGAAACCTGTCGCCCCCCAGGATTGCTGGAAGGCCTTTGCCCCCTACGCACCCACCCGCCTTCCCACCTCGGTCACCCACAGCGAGGAACGCATCTGGCGGTTCTACGCCGGAATCTCCGACTACCCCCACTACGACGCCTATCGCGTGACCGCCCCGTCCCCGGACGCCTGGAACCTCTACGATCGCTGGGATGGTCAGAAGATCCGATGGGGTGCGCCGCTCGAAACCATCGGCGAGATGTCCCGATCCCTGCGCGAACTCAACCGGCCACGCCCCGTCGCCTATTGGTCGCAGGGTGCCCACCATGACTGGAACGGATACGGCGGCCGAAAACGCGGATCGCCCACGCCCGACGAACTCCGCCTCCAAGCCTACCACGCCCTCGCCAGCCGGATCACATCCCTCTACTGGTTCAACCTCAGCCTCCGTTCACTCGTCGCCTTCCCTGATCTGATCGATCCCATCACGCGCGTCGGCCGCGAGACCCGCATGCTCGAGGATTTCTACCTCGAAGGCGACGCCACCCACCACGAACGCGTCACCCGCGACGGCCGCCCGGACTGGGATCTCGACGTCGTCGCCGGGCCGCGCGGCGCGGTCCTCTTCGCCCTCGATCTCGCATACACGCCCGATCCCGTCGGGAAGGTGTTCCAGTTCGGACCGCCACGGGACGTGAACCTGCGCTTTCCGCTGCCGGCCTGGCTCCGATCACCCGCCGAGGTCTTCCGCGTCGACGCCGACGGCGTCACGCCCGTCACACCCTCCCTCCAGGACGGCATCCTGACCCTCCGCGACCGCATCAGCCGCGTCGCGATCTACGTCGCCGCCTCCCAACCCGGCGAAGGAAGCCGACTCGAATCCCGCCGCCTGGCCCTCCTCGCCGCGGAAGCCGCCATCGGCTTCGATCCCACCCGCAACCCGGAAGACCTTGCCGCCCTCCAGAAACTGGCCGCACCACCCCAGCCCTGAAACAATGGGGTCGCGTCTATAAATTATACATTTGCCCAGGCACCCCCTCCGGCAGATCCAAATGTAAACTTTTTAGACGCGACCCCATTGCCTTCTCGATCCCATTGCTTTCTCCAAGGACACTTCATGTTCCACAAGTTCCTCAAGCTCGCCGGACCCGTTGTTCTCGCTGCCAGGGTCCTCCTCCCATGGCTGGGGTCCAACCTCGCCCTCCAGGCGGCCACGGATCCACCCGCCTGGTTCCAGCGGGCGCTCGTCGGCATGGAGGTCGGCCCGACGGGCGCACAGTTCGGCGGCGGTCGCCACGCGGCCGATTACGCCAGCCGTTTCGATGGGGCTGAAATCGTCCGCCGAAGCGTCGCCGCCAACGCCGAGTATCTGGTGCTGTGGGTGCGCGACGGCGAATTCACGTTCCATGAATCGAAGCACGTGCCGCGACCCGCGGGGTTCGGCGATCGCGACGTCCTCCGGGAAGCCGTGGACGAAGCCCGAAAGCATCGACTGCCCATCATCGCCTATTGCCAATTGCAGTATCCGTCGCACGAACTGCGACAGCATCCGGAGTGGAAGATGCGGCAAGCCAACGGCAAGCCCATCGACCATCTGGTCTGCTTCAACTCGCCCTACACCAACAGCGTCAAGGCGCTGCTCACGGAAATGCTGGGCTACGGCATCGCCGGCTTCCACCTCGACATGGTCGACCAAGGCTTCGGCCCCCCACACGGCTGCTGGTGCGATCATTGCCAGAAACGGTTCCAGGCCGAACACGGTCGGCCGCTCCCGAAGGACATCGACTGGGACAGCGCCGACTGGGCGCGCATGCGACAGTTCCGCTACGCCTCCAGCGACCGCTTCGAGAAGATGCTCGTCGACCACGTCCGCCAGCAGGCCCCGCAGGCCACCGTCGACTTCAACTACCACGGCAACCCGCCATTTTCGTGGGAGGTCGGGCAGACCCCTGTCCGCCACGCCGATAACGGGGACTTCGTCACCGGCGAGGCGGGGGCCTGGGCGTTCGGCGCACTCGCAGGCAGCTTCAACGCAGCCTGGTACCGCGCCGCCACGCCCGGAAAACCATTCCAGGTCGCCATCCAGCGCGGCGTCCGGATGTACCACGACCAGACCACGCGTCCCCTGCACGACATGCGTTGGGAGATGTTCACCCTCCTCGCCCACGGAGCCTTCGTCACCCTGATCGACAAGACCGCCTACGATGGATCCCTCGACCCCGTCGCCTGGGAACGGATGGGTGCCGTGCTCGGGGAAGCCCGGTCCAAGCGCGCCCACTTCGGTCAGCGTCCATTGGCCGACGTCGGACTGTTCTTCAGTTCGCGAACGCGCGACGGCATCGGACGCGACAAACCCGCCGCCTGGTTCCAGAGCATCCAGGGTGCCCACAAGGCCTGCGTGAACGAACATCTCGGGTTCGGATTCCTGTTCGACGAAAACCTGTCCCTCGAAGCGCTGCAGAAGTTCCCGGTGGTGTGCCTGCCCAACGTGGGAATCCTCGCCGACGCGGAAGTGGATCTGTTCCGGAAGTACGTCGAAGGTGGCGGCCATCTGGTCATCAGCGGACACAGCGGACAGTTCGACGAACTCGGGAAGCCCCTCGCCCGGCCCGTCCTCGAAGGTCTCATCGGGGCTCGTGTGAAATCGCGACTGGAAGGAACCGATCACTGGGTCCAACTCGATGCCAC
>JBIKWS010000105.1:0-8992 GCA_044356195.1 Cyanophyceae cyanobacterium | reverse complement strand
CCAGTCACCGAACTCCGACAACGTCGTCAACCGCTTGCGCCGGTCGTCCCGGTCGCGTGTCTTCGCCATCCGCTCCTCGATCTCCGCTTCGCGGGCCTTCCGGACCGTGTCGGACACCAGATCCCACTTGTTCACGACCACGATGCACGCGCACCGCTTCTCGACGATGATGTCGGCGATCTTCTTGTCCTGTTCGGTGATCCCGTTCTCCGCATCGATCACCAGCACCGCGATGTCCGAACGGCCGATCGCGTCCTTGGTCCGCTCGACGCTGAAATACTCGATCGAATCGTCAATGCGCCGCGCCTTGCGAACGCCGGCGGTATCGATCAGCAGGTACCGGTCGCGCACGCCCTCGGTGTCCACCTCGAAGGGCACATCGACAGCGTCACGGGTCGTCCCGGGAATCGGGCTCACGATCACCCGCGTGGAACCCGTCACGGCGTTGATCAACGACGACTTGCCCACGTTCGGACGGCCAACGATGGCGATCCGGACCGGACCGGTGCGGACATCTGGCTTCCGGAGCTTCAGCTTCTCCGACCGGCTGAGCTTCACGGGCTCTTCACCGTTGGCGAGCGCTTCGGCGGCGGTGGCCGCAGCCTGCGCTGCCGCGGCGACCAATGCTGGATCCAGGGGCGGCAGGTAGCCGACCGCCGCGTCCATCAGATCATCGATGCCCGCGCCATGGATGGCTGTGATCGGGAACATCCGCTCGAACCCCAGCCTCGAGAACTCCGCCACGCCCGGCGTCGCCCGGTCCGTGTCGACCTTGTTCACCACCACCAGCACCGGCTTGTTCGTGGATCGCAACTTGGCGGAAACCTCCTCGTCCAGGGGCACGATGCCCTCCTGGACGTTCACCACCAGCAGGATCACGGAGGCCGCCTCCAGCGCCAACTCGACCTGGTCGAGCATGGCCGCCGTGATGACGTCCTCTGCCTTTTCCCGACGCATCAACCCGATTCCCCCGGTGTCGATCAACGTGAACGGTCGCCCGTGCCACTCAACCTCCGCTGTCACACGATCGCGTGTGACTCCCGGTTGATCATGGACAATGGCGATGCGCTTTCGCGCAATGCGATTGAAGAGTGCGGACTTGCCGACATTGGGCCGGCCAACGATGGCGATGACGCCTGACATGGGTTGCAGCATGGGGCCGCAACGCCCCGGCGACAATCTCCGCTTCAATCAACCCATCCCCCATCCTATCGTCCCACCCATGCCTTCGAAGTCCCCGGGAAGCGCCCGGAGCGCCCCCCCGATCCTCCATCCGGCCCGCCGGGAGGAACTCCTGTCTGCATTCCCCGACGTCCGCGTCCTCGTGATCGGCGACGTCATGCTCGACCAGTTCATCTGGGGTCGGGTCACCCGGATTTCCCCCGAAGCCCCCGTGCCCGTGGTGGAGTTCGAACGCGAAAGTTCCATGCCCGGCGGTGCCGCCAATGTCGCCCGCAACCTCACCGCCCTCGGCTCACACGCCGGGATCTTTGGTGCCGTTGGTCGCGATGCAGCCGCCCTGCAACTCGCGGCCCTCCTGCGACAGGACGGCGTCACCTGCACCGGCCTCCTGCCCATCGCCAACCGCCTGACCTCCACCAAGACCCGGATCGTCGCCGGTCACCAACAGGTCACCCGTCTGGACCGCGAAACCCGCGGAGGCCTCCGTCCCAGCGATGTCCAACGCCTCCTCCAGAAAATCGACCGACACCTCCCCACGGCCGATGCGGTCATCGTTGGCGACTACGGCAAGGGCGTCGTCACCCAGGACCTGCTCGATGGCCTCCGTGAGCGCTGCCACGCCCAGGGCAAGTGGATCAGTCTCGATCCGAAACCCGTCCACAACATCGACATCCACGGTCTCTCCCTCATCACCCCCAACCGCAAGGAAGCCTTCGAGCTCGCGGACCTCAGCGATACGACGCGCAACCCGGATCCGCTGTCCGATCCCCAATTGCTGGGCGTTGCGGAGAAACTCCTCGCGGAACTCAAGCCCGCCCTGCTCCTGATCACCCTCGGCGAACTCGGCATGCTCCTATGCCGTCGCGGTCAACCTCCGTTCCACATTCCCACGGTCGCCCAGGAGGTGTTCGACGTCAGCGGTGCCGGCGACACCGTCATCGCCACCTTCACCCTCGCCATCGCCGCGGGTGCCTCTCCCGTCGAGGCCGCCATCCTGTCCAACCACGCCGCCGGCGTCGTCGTCGGCAAGTTCGGCACCGCCACCGTCACCCCCGCAGAACTCGCTTCCAGCTTCCCCCGCGCCTGAACCCTTCCCCGCACATGCCTTCACACGCCATCTTCCTCGACCGCGACGGCACACTCATCGCCGACAAACACTATCTCCACAAACCTGAGGAGGTGGAGTTCATCCCCGGCTCGGCCGAAGCCCTGCGAAGCCTCCAGGAAGCCGGCTTCCTGCTCTTCATCGTCACCAACCAGTCCGGCGTCGGCCGCGGTTACTTCACCATGGCCGACGTGGATCGCGTCCACGCCCACATCGAGGCGGAACTCGCCGCCGAAGACGTGACCTTCGACGGGTTCTACGTGGCCCCGGAAGCCCCCGATCAACCTAGCCGCGGACGCAAACCCTCGCCCGCCTTCCTTCAGGAGGCCGCCGAGGACTTCGATCTCGACCTCGCCCGGAGCTACATCATCGGCGACAAGCTCATCGATCTCGAAACCGGCTGGAACGCCGGCTGCGCCCGAAGCCTCCTCGTGCGCACCGGCTACGGCAGCGCCACCGAAGAGAACCAGGGCGACCAACTCCGCGACGCCGTCGTGGTCGACGACCTCCCCGCCGCCTGCGAATGGATCCTCCAGAACGCGGAGTAGCTGGCTCTCCGCAGCACCGACCGCCACCGCCACCACCTCCAGTGATGAAGATTGGCATCGTCATTCCGGTTCTGAACAACCTGAAGTACCTCCGCGCATTGCTCCCAACCGTTGTCAGCGCTCAACACGAACTGTCGGTCTACGTCATCGACAACGGATCGACTGACCCAACACTCGAATTCCTGACCGAGCAGGCAGGCATTCGGACTGATTTCCACTTCGAACACCATCCTCGCCCGCTCGGGGTGTCTGCCGCTTGGAACCGCGGAGTCCGCGCCGCCATCGCCGGGGGCGCAGATCTCGTCTACATCCTCAACAGCGACGTCCTGCTGCACCCCAACACCATTGACAACCTCGTCCGGTATTTCCTGACCAACGCATTCCAGATCGTCTGTTCCCCGGACGTCCGCTTCATTCCAGAGATCAGCTTCGATCACGCCGTGGTGGAACCACTGACTCCGGAATCCATCCAACTCGCGTGGCAAGCCTTCCGACAGGTCCGGATTCCTCGGATCCAGCATGGCCGCAGTTACCGGACGGATCGTCACGAGCATCCGACGCTGTTCGCCTTCCTCTTCGATCCACACCGCATGACGCGGGAGATTGGGTGGTTCGATGAGTCGCTCGTGAAATGCTACTTCGAGGATGTGGACTATTGCTGGCGGTTGATCCTTGCCGGTGGGGACATCTCCGTCAGCAAGGAGAGTCCCGTCCTCCACTTCGAGAACCGGAGCATCATCGAGGGAGGCGTCACCCTGGAGCATTGGAAGGGCAACCATGACTATTTCATGGCCAAGCACCTGACGGCGACAACCTCCCTCGAGGAGGCGCACCGCCGGAGAACCTCCGAGCTGGCAGGGACCAGCCATACCCCCTCAAGGACCCGCCCCGGCTCGGCGACAATCCGGGACGTCCTCAGCGCCGCGTTCCGGGCGTCAGCTTCCATCCCGATCGCCATCCATGACGGCTTTCACCAAATCGAACCCCGCTCCCCGGGATTCAACGTTTTCGCCTTCGCCAGCGGCAACTTCGGCCTCGCCACCGCTGCCCGGAACACCATCCACCTCCTGGAACAGAATGGGCACCCACTCAAGGTCTGGGACATCACCACGGGCGACTCACGCTCCGGACAGGTCCACTCCGTCCGGGCTACCCGAGGGGCAGCCTCCTGCCACCTGCCCCATACCGTAAACCTCTTTCACCTCAACCCGCATGAGATGCAGCTCCTGTTGCCCTCACAGTTTCCTGCCCTCGCTTACGAACGACGCCTCAATGTGGCGATCCCATTTTGGGAACTGACGGTCCTTCCCCCGCGGTGGACCGCGGTGCTCCGTGAGATGGATGTCATCCTCGCTCCAACCCTGTTCATCCTCGAAACCCTGACGAACGCCCTCCCCAACAAAACCGTCCTCCACTTTCCCCAGGCGGTGTCCGTCCCGGAATCCGTCCAACCCGATCGCAGTCGGTTCGGACTGCCGCCCGACCGGGTGGTGTTCCTCAATGCCTTCGACATGGGGAGCGACATCCAGCGCAAGAACCCCTGGGGTGCCATCCGCGCGTTCCAGATGGCGTTCCCGGGGAACGTTCCGGTCGCCCTCGTCATCAAGGTCAACAACCCTTCCCTCCATGCCACCCACGCCCGTCCCATGGCGGAACTTCGCGCTGCCGCCGCTTCGGACCCGCGCATCCGGTTGATTGAAGACCCACTCAGCCACCTGGAAACCCTCACCCTTTTCGCCAGCTGTGACGTCATTGTTTCCCTCCACCGATCCGAGGGCTTGGGACTTGTTCCGATGGAGGGGATGGCCCTGGGCCGACCCGTCATCGTGACCGCGTGGTCGGGGGTTCTGGATTTCGCCAACGACGTCAACGCCTGTCTCGTTCCCTTCGACCTCGTACCGATCGTCGCCACGATTCCTGAATATCAATACCTCGCTCCACTGCCTGGAGCCGTCTGGGCGGAACCCCGACTGGCGGACGCGGCGCGATGGATGCAGATCCTCTTCAGCGATCCCGCACTCAGGGAACGTATTGGACGGCAGGCAGCAGCCGACATGGCAGCCCGGAACAACCCTTCCCGAGGCTCGGCCTTCATCGAACTTCTGGCCCATCCACTCGCGTGCGGGGAACGCCCGATCGAACGCCAAAACAGCCACATCCTGCGCCGACTCCGGGTTCGGGAACTCCGGGAACGTTACCATCGCGGCGTGCGGAAGGTGCTTCTCCAACCAGGGATCATCCCCGCAAGTGCACTCCAGAAAGTTTACAGACTCACCCGGCGGCTTCGACAATTCCTCCGCGGACCCATGAGGTCCTGAAGTCTCCCCCGGCCCATTTCAACCCCGCCACCGACGGCACCAGTTCCAGATCCGGATCAGGACCTTGCGTCCACGCAGATAGGTGGTCTCCGGCAGCCGTCTTCTCAACTGCCCCAGAATCGACACCGCGACATTGACGGGCACCGAAACCGGGGCGCCACTCAGTTCCTTCGGTATGCGGTGGTTCAAGGCACCGTCCGTGACAAACCAGAGCCGGAAAGCCCTGTTATCCGATCCGCAGGGATCCGGGAACAACCGCTGCAGGTCCGGCCGACGCCGATGGATTTCCAAAGCCAGACGACTGAGATTCCCGGGCCGGCCGGATGAACCAGGAACCAACGCCATCATCCACTGGTAAAAGCCATCGAGGCCTTGTGTCTCGAAGGGATGAGGCCAGCGCTTGTCCCCTCCGGCTTCCTGCCAGATCCGGCGCATCACCAACGCCACCTCGACGCCGTTGTCGAAAACTTCGAACGGGAGGCGCCGGGCGCTCAACTCCTGCCAACCCGCCGCCCGTAAACGCTCGCCATACGACTCAATCAACGGGCGAAGCGCCGGAAAGCGGCTCAAACTGTGGCGATCCTGATGCCGCGAAATCCTCTCCGGCGAATCGATCTGGAATCCACTGAAGTGGAAGAAAACCAGCGGAACATCCGCCACCCTCCAGACCCCATCCCGACAGCTCACCTCCCGCTCCCCGATATTCCAATAGGCGACGTTGCATCCCGCGTTCCTGATCAGGTGGACATCGGCGAAGTAGCACGGCACCAGGTCCACCCAGCGCTGGTCAACGAAGCGTCCCTTCGCCGTATCAATCAGGCAGCGCGTCCGCAGTCGCGACTGCCACCACGCCAGCATCCGGTAAGCCTCCGGATCGGCGCGCACCCCGATGAACCCAAGGTTGAAGCAACCCGACAGCAGGATCCCCTCCTCGGAAGGTGTGCCTCCCTCCTCGATCGGCGTGAGCACGTGCGGCGTCAACAACACCACAGCCTCCCGGAAACAGGCCACCACACCATCCAGCGTGCTCATCACCTGGATGTCCGGATCCAGGTAGATCACATGCGGCAATTGGCGCGTGCGCAGCAGGAACTCCAGCAGGAACGGCTTCACCGAAGTCGTCAGCTCCACCAGCGTGTACCGGAAGGTCATCGCCTCGAAGCCGTCGATCCCCAGTTCATCCACCATCAAGATCTCAAAGAGTTCCTTGCGTCCGACGGCAGGCGATGGACCCCGGTCCACGACCAGCACCACCAGGTGCGCGGCCGGATTGGTCTCAAGCAGGCTGGCGGCAAGCACCCGCGCCTGCGCCAGATAGTTCCACGCAATGATCGTGCAGACGGTGGGCGAACCGGACTTCACGCGTGTGCCGCCCTTCCATCCCCCAACCGTTCCAACCGCCCCACCATCGCGCGGCCGACCCCCTCGGGTGAGTAGTCCCGTTGAAGCTGCTCCCGCGCCAGCGTTGCCTTTGCCATCGCCTCCTCCGGATTCTCCCGAACCCTGACGAGCAGGCTGGCTGCGTGATCCAGATCCGGCTCGGCCCAGGATGTGCCGGCTTCATAGGGGCCATGAGTCCGATCCAATGTCACTCGCCGCCATGCCACCAGATGACTGTTGCCCACGTTCATGAAATCGAGGTTCCCCGAATACCCGGTCGCGATGCACGGGCGGCCCAGCATCATCGCTTCCGCAAGGGTCAGGCCAAAGCCCTCGCTGCGATGCAGCGAGAGGTACACGTCACAGCCCCCCATCAATGCTGTCATCTCAGCGCGAGACAGACTCCGTGTGATCAGGACGCCCCCGATCTCCTCCATTTCCCGACGCAGGCGCGCCGCAAAGTCTGGCGGCAAACCCACCGAAGATTCCAGTCCTGCAGCGCGCTCCAGTTGGTGGACCTTCAGCACCAACCGGGTGCCATCGGACCTTTTCCCAAAGGCACGCCGATACGCCTCGATCACTCCGAATGGATTCTTCCGCTCCACCACACTCATCACGTCAAATGCATAAAAAACGTTGAAACGGTTCCGCGGCATCCATTCCTCCACATCCGGCCGCTCGCGATCGATGCAGGCTGGCAAGACCGCCGGCCGCATCCGCACAACCGGACAGGGAGAAATCGCCCCAAAGGTCGATTGCAGATACTGACTCGCGACCCACAACTCGGAAAGCCGGCCCAGCTCCCCCCTCCATCGGTCCGGGAACCGCTCCGTCTCCCAGAACCAGTTCCCCACTACCACGTCCCCAACACGGATACCCGCCCCCAGTCGACGCATGGCCCCGTCCATGCCGTCGGCGTTCACGTTCAGGAGGTGGAACCTCCGCCTCGTCCGTACCCCCTTTTCCTCCGGCCACGTCTCCGCCAGATCGACGGCCCTGACGGGATGACCTGCCGCCGCCAGAGCCGCCACATTCGATCGGGCCATTTCGCCGATGCCGGTCGGAGCCAGATGCCAGCCGATCACCTGCGTCTCCGCACCCGCATCGGCACCAATCGCAACGCTGGAATCCTCAGCCCAACGGCGTCGGATCCAACCCAGCATGGCTTCTCCACGGATGCGGAGCAGCGGACGCTCGACCAACCCATGCACGGCGAGGGCAACAACGGCCGTGCCCGCGAGATAAACGAGGTACACTCCCCAACGGGGAACGTGTTGGGGAATCAGCCAATCTCCCACCAGTCCGCGGACCCACAGGTTGGCCAGATACATGGGATACGCCAACGCCGCCCCCCACGTCGCGATGCGGCCAACCCCTCTCGGCAAGGAACGAAAGCCGGCGGCCCACGGGAGGGCCAGGGCCGCAGCCATCGGGCTCAAGGTGAGCACGCAACTCAGCAGGATGCGAATCCACCATCGATCGGTGAATGGCGCCAACAGGAGCATCCCGCCAACCATCGCAAATGCCACCATCCCCAACCCCGCAAGTAGCCGTACCTGCCGTCGTGAACCACATTCTCCAAACGCCAACCCGACCCATGCCCCGATCCCGATCGCGTCCAGGCGGAACAAACCCACCTTCCGGACCCCGCCATCCCAGTCCAATACCGGACTCAGCACGCAACTCCATCGGCTCCACAACGCGACGAGAATCAGCACCAGAGCTGCCCCCATCAGCCGCCGCGGAGGACTCCAGCCCAATGGCAACAGTCCTGCAATCGCGGGAAGCAGGAAGTAACACCAGACTTCGACGGTCAATGACCACGATTCGGGAAAGAAGGCAGGCGGCGCATGAAACAGGTTCTGCGTAAAGGTCAGGAATCGGACGAACGATGGCCAAGGATTCCCGGCAAGCCGCCAGACCAACAGATTCAGCCCCAGAAAAAGGAGATAGAGGGGAACAATCCGGACGCACCGCCGAAGCCAGAAACCGATCAGGAAGGGTCCAGGACGTCCCCACCCCATCAGCAACTGGCGCGAAACCAGGAACCCGCTGAGCGCAAAGAAACCATCCACCCCAGCCATTGTGCATAACTGCACCATCAGGGCCAGTCGCGGCATCCGGACAAGCTCAGCCTCATACCACCACAGGCCATGCCCCAGAACCACCATGGCGATGGCCAGGCTTCGCACCAGATCCAGACCCGGCAGTCGTCCGCGTTGCTGTTCCTCGTCGGCTCTCACTCCCAAGTCAGGCTAAGCAAGGTCCTGTCCCCGGAGCACGTGCAACTTCGTCCACCCGACACTTTTCTCCTGAACCGACGCTCGACACCCTCAAGCCGAACCCGCCAACGTCCTGCGTGGTTCGTCATCCTAGGACCACCTCGATTCGTACACGCATGCCGAACCAGCAGCCAACGCCTTTGCTGGCCTTCAAGGGAGTCTGGAAACGCCTCTGCC
>JBIKWS010000104.1:0-9000 GCA_044356195.1 Cyanophyceae cyanobacterium | reverse complement strand
TGCCAGATGCCAGTTCCCAGATCAGAGGCGTAGCGGACGACGTAAGGAGGCATTGGATGAGGTCCCAAGCTTGGAGTTTCAAGTTACAAGCCCCGCCGCGTGAGGGCACCCGGCCTTCCATCTCCAGGGTTGCAGGCCGCGTGCCCCCACGCGGCGCGTTGTCCACCGCTCAAGAAAACTTCGCGAAACCCACAAAATCGTCTCTTCCGCTTCCACCAACCAAGGGTAACGTCAGGAAAATCCCGTCAAATACCTATCCTTGGTTACGACACCCAAATACGCTGAGGCTCTCTTGACAAGGAGTTGACCCGACATGACGGACTTGGAGATCCGTGAACGAATGATGGAGCGTCTGCTGGCCGCGCAAACCCCCTGGGGTCGCTTCCGGCTCACGCTGTACGTGACGTGGAAGCGTCTCGCTTGGCAGGGCGTGATCAGCGGCACCCTGTTCCTCAAGCGCTTCTTCGACATCGTCCTCAGCGTCTGCGCACTCATCCTGCTGGCGCCCGTCTTCGCCACCATCGCCCTCGTCGTCAAATCGGATGGCGGCCCCGTCTTCTTCCGCCAGACCCGGATCGGACTCCTCGGACGCGAGTTCAAGATGCTCAAGTTCCGATCGATGGTCGTGGACGCCGAAGCCCGGCTGAAGGAACTCCTCGCCAGGAACGAGAAGGCCTCCGGTGTGACCTTCAAGATGAAGGACGACCCCCGCATCACCAAGGTCGGGCGCTTCATCCGGAAGTCTTCCCTCGATGAACTCCCGCAGTTCTGGAACGTCCTCAAGGGCGAGATGTCGCTCGTCGGCCCACGCCCCCCGGTCCCCCGCGAGGTTGCCCTCTACAGCCAGGCCGATCGCCGTCGGTTCCTGGTGAAACCCGGCATCACCTGCCTCTGGCAGGTCGGTGAGCGCGAAGGCCGCCTGTTCGAGATCGGCGACCGCAACCAGATCGATTTCCCGGAACAGGTCGCCCTGGATGTCCGCTACATCGAGAGCCACAGCGTGTGGCGCGACCTCTGGATCCTCGCCAAAACCGTCCCGGCCATCCTCTTCGGAAAGGGCATGTGAACTCCCCAGGACGCGCATGAAAGCCATCCTCATCTGCCCCGCCGACCGCTCCTCCGCGGCCTTCCTGGCCCGCACCTGCCCCCTTGCGCTCGTTCCCATCTTCGGCCGCTCGCTCCTGGACCTCTGGCTCTCCGACCTCGCCAATCGAGGTGCCCGCAAGGTCGTCATCCTGGCCGCAGACCGACCCGAAAAGGTCCGGGAACACGTGGGCCGAGGCGAACAATGGGGACTCCAGGTCGAAGTCCAGCCCGACACGCGGGAGCTGACCCCGGACGAAGCCCGCGCCAAACATCGCCCGGCTTCCGAGGGTGACTGGCTCCCGTCTCCCTACGACGCCACGCTCCTGGACCATATCCCCGGCTCGACGATCCAGCTCTGGAACACGCCTGCGGACTGGTTTGCCGAGCTCCAGAAGCTCATGCCGGCCGCAGCTGCGGATCGGGTTGGCATGCGCGAACTCGCCCCGGGCGTGTTCGTCCACGTCCGTTCCCGCATCGATCCCGGCGCACGCCTGACAGCCCCGTGTTGGGTCGGAGCCAATTCCTGGATTGCCGCCCTCGCCAAGGTGGGTCCCGACGCCATCGTCGAGGAGGGTTCCTACGTGGATGACGGCGCGAGCATCCACCAAAGCCTGGTGGGCTCGGGAACATACGTGGGTTCGTTGACGGAGCTGAACCAATCCCTCGCCTGGGGGCGCGGCCTGTACAAGTGGACCAACGGCAGCTTCACCGAGGTCACCGACCAGTTCCTGCTCGGCGACATTGATTCCCGCGCGCGGATGGCACGATCCAGCTCATGGCTGGGTCGATTCCTTGCCCTGTTCGCTCTGGCGGCGACCTCGCCTGTCGTGCTGTGGGCCCTGCTCCGGCGTCCCTCGGGCCGACCCCTCTTCGAACTCCATATTGCTGTCCGGACCCCCCAGGATTCCGAGGCAATTTCCGGCACCCTCCGATACCACACCCTGAATGGCGTCGGCCCCTGCCTGCGCCGCTGGCCCCAGCTCTGGAGCATCGCCAAGGGCAGCTTCTGCTGGGTTGGGAACCGTCCCCTCACCCCGGATCAGGCCGCCCAACTGGGCAATGAGTTCGAGCGTCTCTGGCTCGCCGTTCCCACCGGATGGATCTCCCTCGCCGACGCCGAGGGATGCATTGACCGCTTCGACGACGAAGCCCGCGCCCACTCCAGCTTTTACGCCGTCCAATCCAGCACGACCCAAAACCTGCGCTTGCTGACGCGCGGGTTTGGGCGTCTCTTTAACTCACATTAGCACTTCCCCATGACGCTCGTATCCCAAGGCAACACACTCCGCGTGGAAGGGCTCACCGAGCTGAACGCTTCCAACGCCGCCTCGTTTCGCGATCAGGTCCGCGCCGCCCTCCAAGGCGGCCATACCCAGGTCGATCTCGACCTGAACCAGACCCGGTTCGTCGACAGCTCCGGCCTCGGCGCCCTCATCGCCATCCACAAGACCTTCTGCGGTCGCCAGGGCATCGTCCGCCTCATCAATCCCACGTCGCAGGTCCTCCAGATCCTCGAACTGACCCGGATGCACCGTATCTTCGAGATCGCCAAATCCTGAGCCCCGGAGCCCCGCCCCATGCGCACCCACTCTTCCGGCGAGGTCCTGTCCGTCACCGATTTCACCAACCTCGGTGCCACCAACGCAGGCCTGTTCCGCGACTTCGTCCGCGCCACGCTCAAGCCCGAGCACCGGTTCATCGAGGTGGACCTCCAGCAGGCCAACTTCATCGACAGCGAGGGACTCGGAGCCCTCATCTCCGCCCACAAGGCGGTTGCCCCCCGCGGCGGCTGCGTCCGACTGATCGGGGCCAACGCCATGGTGGCCGAACTCTTCCGCCTCACGCGCCTCGACCAACTGTTTGAATTCGTGCCCGGGACCTGACGCCGGACACCCCGCGGAATTCCATCCGCCCTCCATCCCCGAATTTCACGACCTCCGCCCCCTCTTCCCGTGTCCACGGTCACCACCACTCCCGGCCGATCCCTCAACCTGGCCGTGCCCTGTGATCTGGCCGCGGTGCGCGAGGCCGCCCGCCAACTCCGCTCGTTCCTCGAACAGCAGGGCCTCAATGGCACCGACCTCGACGCCTGGGAACTGATCACCGCCGAGGCCGGCAACAACGCGGTCGAACATACCCCGCCCGAAGCGCTCAACATTCCCGTCGAGCTCGGCATGCGGGTCACCCCCTCTGACGCCGAACTCGTCGTCGTCGACCACACGCCCGGATTCGAACTCCCGGACAATCCCCAGCTTCCCGACGATCCCCTCTCCGAAAGCGGCCGCGGACTGTTCCTGATGCGGGCACTTTCCGACTCGGTCCGTTACCTGCGCGGCCGGGACGAAAATGTCCTGGTCATCAAGAAGCGCCGTTCCTCGCAGGCCACCCCCAGCTCAGATCCGCAGCAGTCCGTGGAGATGGCGGTCCTTGAGACCACCATCCATACGATGACGGAAGAGCTCGCGGCCTCCTACGAGAGCCTCTCCGCCATCTTCCGGTTCACGGCCGAGCTCAACCGCGGTTCCATCAACGCCGAGTTCACCGAACGTTGGCTCCACGAACTCCGCCAGATCGTCGCCGCCGATTGGTTCGTCCTCCGGCTTGCCGATCCCTTTGGAGCCCTGCTGGCCGTCACCCACTGCTCCCGCAACGACGCAGGCCTCCCCCCCCTGATCCTCAAGGGCACCACCCAGACCGCCGCCTCCATCGAAAGCCGCGCCGCCATCTCCCGTCAGGACATGTGGTTCGACGCCGCCAACCCCTTCGCCCCGGACGATCCCCTCGCACTCTTCGGTTCACCCGCCTCCGGCCTTGCCCATCCGCTGTACGTCAACACCGAGCTGGTCGGGGTCCTCAGCGTCGGCCACTTCACGCGGCAGCACCCGTTCACGGCCGGTCAGGTCAACATCATCCATACCTTCGCGGACTTCCTCGGCATCCAGATCCGCAACGCCCGCATCCAGGAGGAACACCTCCGCACCCGCCTCGTCACCCGCGAACTCGAGATCGCGGCCACCATCCAGCGCTCCCTATTGCCCGTACGCCTGCCGGAGCCCGACGGCTTCCGTCTCGCAGGCTTCTGCGAAAGTGCCTCGAAGGTGGGCGGTGACTATTTCGACGCCGTCCTGGTGCCCAACCACGGCTTGCTCCTCGTCATCGCCGACGTCATGGGCAAGGGCGTTCCGGCGGCCATGTTTGCCGCCATCTTCCGATCCCACGTACACGCCCGCCCCGATCTTGCGGTGAATCCCGGCGAGTTTCTCACCTGGCTCAACCGCGCCCTGTATCCCGACCTCGACCGCGTGGAGATGTTCGTCACCGCACAGGTCGTCTTCCTCGACCAGAAGCGCCGCGAACTCCGCATCGCCTCGGCCGGGCATTGTCCGCTGCTCGTCCGCCATGCCGACGGCACCATCAAGGAAGGCGACGCGGACGGTCCTCCCCTTGGCATCGACGGGGACCTGGTCTTCACGGACCACACCGAACCCGTCCACGAAGGCATGTGCTTCCTGATGTATACCGACGGGCTCATCGAGGCGCGCAATCCTGCCGGGGAACTCCTCGGCCTCGAACGGCTCAAGTCCTGGTTCGGCAGCCCCCACCTCAAGGGCGCGCCCGTCGCCGCCATCGAGGCCGGCCTCGTCAAGCTGGCCCGCGAATTCCAGGGGTCCGCCCCCGCCGCGGACGACCTCACCTTTGTCCTGGTTGCCGATGACCCCGCCTCGGCCGGCGGAGCCCACGTCGGTCCCGGCAACCTCCACGTCGCTTACTGAACCTTCCCTCCCATGAGCGCTCCCAAGATCCTGATCGTCGATGACGAGCCGCACATGCTCCGGGTCACCGAGTTCTCCCTCCGCCGCGGCGGCTACCAACTGATCATCGGCCGCAACGGACGCGAGGCCATCGAACTGGCCGACCTCGAGCAGCCCGCCTTGATCGTCATGGACGTGCTGATGCCCGAACTCGATGGGCTCAGCGCCCTGCGCCTCCTGAAGCAATCCCCGAAGACCGCCAACATCCCGGTCATCATGCTCACCGCCCGCGGTCACGTCATGACGCGGCAGGACGCCGCAGACTCCGGCGCTTCCCTCTTCCTCACCAAGCCATTCTCCCCGAACCAGCTCCTCACCGAGGCCAAACGCCTCATCGACGCGCAGTCCACGCCCCCGGCGTAGTCGACGAGGTCACGAGGCGATCCCAAGGGGAATTCCACGTTTCTGGTTCCAAGCCAGTTCGCTCCTCACGGCTTCTTCTCCGCAGCAACCACGCGCACTTCCGTACCGGCCGTGATGGAATCCGGCGGGTTCAACACCAGGCGGTCCGTCGTCTCCACACCCGCGGTGATCTCCACCACGGCACCCAGGTCGCGCCCCAGCGTGACCTTGCGCAGCTCGATCCGGTTATCCGTCGTCAACCGCGCCACCGTCGGCCCTTCGGTCCGGAACAGCAGCGTGTTCGCGGGCACGGCCAACGGGACATCACGGGCGAATCCGATGAACCGGACCTGCGCGAACCCGCCGGGAAGCACGCGATGTTCCGGGTTCGGAAGTTCAAGCTCGGTCAGCAGCGTGCGAGAGGCCACGTCCATCGCACCCGCCGTGCGAACCACCTTGGCCGGCAGGGCCTGAGTTCCCTTCCCATCCAACAGGACCTCCGCCTCCAACCCCGGAACCATGGCCGCCGACGCCGCCTGCGGAACACGCACGAACACGCGCAGCACATCGACCTGCGCGAGACGATAGAGTTCGACGCTGCTTCCTGCCGTCACCAGTTGCCCGACATCCAACCGACGCGCCGTCACCACACCGGCGAACGGCGCGGTGATCCGCGCGAACTTCAACAGTTCCTCCAACCGATGAACCCCTGCCTGCGCTGATTCCACCATCGCCGCCTTCAATCGGGCGTCCGCCAGCTTTTCGTCCGTCTCCTGCTGCGACACCAGCGCCTCGCGTCGCATCTCGCGCCAGCGCGCGGCGGTGGAATCCGCCAACGCCGCGGCCGCCTCCGTCTGGCGCAACTGCGCACGCTGGGTGGCCAGTTCCTCGTTCAGTTCCGGCGTTTCCAATTCCGCCAGCAAGGCCCCCGCTTCCACCGTCGCTCCCAGTTCCACATGCCATCGCTTCACGTATCCGGAAGCCCGCGCCACGATGGATGCGTCCGTCCACGGCCGGATCTCTGCTGGCAGGAGCATCGCCGCACCCGTCTTTGCCGGGGCCGGCGAAACCACCGTAACGGTCGGCAGCGACAACTCCCTCGTCGCGGCGCGTACCTCGCGATCCTTGCGCGCGCGGGGAAACCATCCCATGGCGAACGCGACCGCGAGCAACCCGGCGGACATAACGGCCAGCAGCAACACGTTCGTGCGGCCAGCAGTGGTGTGCCGGCCGACACCGGTCATGGGCCCCGAGCCCTGCATTGGGGTTTGTCTCATGGAGAAAGGGGGTCAGGACTGGATCCAGCCATCAGGTCGGTGGTCTTTTCCTTCGGATCACGTCCGCGGTGGACCAGCGTGAACACGACGGGCACGAAGAGGAGGGTGGCCACGGTGGCCATGACGAGACCGCCGATCACCGCACGACCCAGCGGCGCGTTCTGCTCGCCGCCTTCGCCCAGGCCAAGGCTCATCGGAACCATGCCCAGCGCCATCGCCAGTGCCGTCATCAACACCGCCCGTAGCCGGGTGCTGCCGGCCTTGAGCGCGGCGTTGAGCGCGTCCTCGCCGGTGTTCATGGCTTCCCGCGCGAAGCTCACGATCAGCACCGAATTCGCCGTGGCCACGCCAACACACATGATCGCGCCCATCAACGCCGGTACGCTCAACGACGTCCCCGTCACCCACAGGCCCCACGCCACCCCGGCCACCGCGCCCGGCAAGGCCATGATGATGATGAAGGGATCGAGCCAGCTCTGGAAGTTCACCACGAGCAGCAGGTAGACCAACACGATCGCCCCGGCCAACCCCCACAACAGGCCGCGATAACTCGCCCGCATCGTCTCCGCCTGGCCACGCATCACGATATAGCTCCCCCGCGGCAGTTCCTTCTTCGCCGCCTCCACCAGCGGCTCGATCTCGCGCAGCACCGATCCCAGATCCCGCCCTTCGACACCACCAAACACATCGATCACGGGAGTCACGTTGTAGTGCGTCACCACCGGCGGCGAATTCGTCCGCGTCACCGTGGCCACGTTCGCCAGCACCTGCCCGTCGCCCGCTCCCGCCACGCTGGCGCTCACCGGCACCGACATCAACGCGTCCAGCGAATCCATGACGTGCTCGGGCGCGCGGATGTTGACCAGGTACTGGATCCCGATGCGCGGGTTGAGCCAATACGACGGGGCCACCTGCCCGCTGCCGTTCAGGCTCAGCAACACCGAGTTCGCCACGTCCCGTTCGGTCAGCCCGATCTCCGCCGCCTTGGCGCGATTCACGTCCACGTGGAACCGGGGTTGATCCGCCGGTTGTTGCACCCGCACGTCGACCGCGCCGGGCACCTGACGGATCTTCGCCGCCAAGGCCGCCGCCACAGCCCGGTTGCCCGCCTGATCGCGACCCACGATCTGCACGTCGAACGGCGCCGGCAGACCGAAGTTGATCGTCTGGCTCACGATGTCCGCCGGCAGGAAATAGAAGAGCGTCCCCGGAAACTCCCGTTGGAGCCGCGCCCGCAACCGCCGCACGTGATCGGCCGTCGGACGATGTTCCTTCTTCAGCGACACCAGCACGTCCGCATCGCCCGTCCCGATCAACCCACTGTTCGAGTAACTCAGCGAGATGCCCGAGTTCGGGATCCCGATGTTGTCGAGGATGCCCTCGATCTCGTCGACACCGACTTCATCGCGGATGACGTCCTCCACCTGATCCACGAGTCGCACGGTCTCCTCGATCCGCGTACCGGTGCGCGCACGCAGGTGGAGCCGGATCTGGCCGCCGTCCACTGCCGGGAAGAAATCTTCGCCCAACCGGAAGTACAGCAATCCGGAAGCGCCACACACCGCGAGGAACAACCCCGCGAAGGCCACGCGCCGGTGGAGCAGGGTCTCGAGGAGGTCCCGGTACCCGTCCCGAAACCGTCCGAAGCCACGCTCGAAGCCCTGATGGATCGCCGCGAACGGCCGCATCCACAGCGGCCCCTTCACGACCTCCCGACGCCGCACCACCGTGCCGCCCGTTTCCCATTCGGCCGTTGCCTCCTCCGACGCGCTGTGCCCGTGGCCATGCGCCACGTTCCGGTAGAACCACATCACCAGCGTCGGGATCAATGTCCGGCTCAGCACGTAACTCGCCAGCATCGCGAACACCACCGCCTCGGCAAGCGGCACGAACAGGTGCCGCGCCACGCCCGTCAGGAAGAACATCGGGACGAAAACGATGCAGATGCAGAGCGTGCTCACGAACGCCGGCAACGCGATCTCCTGCGCGCCGTCGAGGATCGCCGTCTCCAGCGATTTCCCGAACGACATCTGCCGATGGATGTTCTCGATCTCCACCGTGGCGTCATCCACCAGGATGCCCACCGCGAGGGCCAGTCCACCCAGCGTCATCAGGTTGATCGTCTCGCCCAGCGCGCTCAGCAACGCCAGCGATGCCAGCACGCTGAGCGGGATCGACACCGCGATGATCAACGTGCTCCGCCACGACCCGAGGAACAGCAGGATCATCAGCGCCGTCAGGCTCGCCGCGATCACGCCCTCGTGGATGACTCCATCCACCGCCGCCCGCACGAACAGCGATTGATCCCCGAATTCCTTCACCTCCAGTTCCGGTGTCAGCCCTGCACGGATCCGCGGCATCGCCTCCTTCACGCTCGCCACCACGTCCAGCGTCGATGCCACCCCGCTCTTCAGGATCGTCAGCAACGCACCACGCTGGCCGTCCTGCCGCACCACATTCTGCTGGGGTTGATACCCGTCCCG
>JBIKWS010000103.1:0-9016 GCA_044356195.1 Cyanophyceae cyanobacterium | reverse complement strand
CGAGGAAACTGTTCAGGGTTTCGCGGGCGGCCGATTCGCCGCCATGCTGGAGTTCGACATTCCGCATCGGCGGCAGCCCGAGTTGCTCAGGACCGAGGACGCCCTCCGAGACGAACCCACCGCCCTTCCCGTCGCCGAGGGATTCCGGCGCTTCCACCACGCGACCGCCCATCGTCCGATTCCACCGTTCGGCCCATCCATCGCGGCTCCGCAGGCGTCGGATGACGCCGTCCTGCCGGCGTTCCTCCCATCGCACGCCGCGATCGCGGCACCAACGGACAACCCGGAGGTCGCGATCGAAGGTGATGCGGTTCCCGGTCTCCTCATGCGACCACAGCGTGGTGAAGCCAATTTCGCGATGCAACCGTTCCAGTTGTTCCACCGCCTCGCCGCGACGCAGCAGGAGCCGACCACCGCGGGCCGTGAACTCCGCGTCCAGTTCGCGCAATGCCTGCGCCATGAACTCCGAATGGATTGGATCCCACTCGGGAGAACCGAGGAGCTCGGGTTCGTACAGGTAGAGCCCGAGGACCGGACCGTGCGCCGCCGCTTCCGCCAGCGGCGCATGATCCCGGATGCGGAGGTCGCGCTTGAACCACACGACCTGCCACGGCACCGGTGCTGTTGTGGTCCTCGGGTTCACAAGGGGAGAACGCCTTGCCGGCTGTTCGGCTTGGTCCCCGATGCGAGCCGTGCGCGCGTCTGTTCCCAGAACGGGAAGAATCCGGACGCCGCATCGGGCCAACGCAGTTCGTCCCAGCGACGCCGGCACCAATGAATCGCCAGTCCTGCGCGCTGCAACGCCGACTCGATCTCCGGGAGCGCATCCGCGAGTGGCCCCACCGCGGGACGCATGGCGACCCAGCCGTCCAGCCGGTGTTCGCGGGCCACGCCGGCGAGGTGATGCGCGAGGGTGCCTTCGCCGCGATGTTCCACGGGGCAACCGAAGTGTGCCGCGGCCCGTGACCGTGCATCGGCGAGGGCATGGCGCAGGTAGGCAATGCGACCCTCGGAAAGGCCGACGCTCTGCATCAACGGATCGTCGAGGATGGTAAGCACACACTCGGGCTTGAATCGTCCCAATGCGGACAACTCGGGGGTCAGGTCCTCGCCATGGATCCAGAGCCCCCAGCGACCCGCGGGCAGTTCAGGCCGTTCCCACAGCGGCATCCATGGAACGCGGGTCGCTGCGGGTTCCTCGGGAAGCTTCAGGGTAGAGACCACGGCGTCATCGATGCGCTCCAGACCGGTGGTGTCTTCCATCCACACGGGGGAGCAATACTTCTCCAGATTGGAACGCCGCGGCAGGTAGGTCTTGCCCTTGGTCTGGAGACCGGCCACCCAGCGCCACCCAAGCGTGTTGCTGGCGGGGTCCGCATCGAGGAGATGCCGATAGAAGAAGTCGGCGCCCAGCACCCAAGGGAGGCGTTCGACATGGATCCAGTAACCCGCCCACCACATGCGCGCGTGGTTGTGGAGGTATCCGGTCTCGATGAGTTCGCGCGCGAACCGATCCATGACGGCGATGCCGCCGCGGCCCGCCATGACTTCCTGCGCCCGATGGAGGATGGCTGGATCGCCGTTGCGCTTCAGGTGTTCCAGTTCGCGACGGTACGCGGTCCAGACTCCCGGACGGAGTTCGAGCCAGCCCTTCCAGTAATCACGCCAGAGCAGTTCCTGGACGAGCTTCTCGACGCGGGCAAAGGCGTGCGTCGCGAGCAGTGATTCCACCAATTCCTGCGTCGTGACCAATCGGCTGCGGATCGCCGGGGAAAGACGGCTGACATGCGGATGGCGCGGCTGCACGCGATTGCGCAGCGCGCCGTACTCCAAGGCGCGCGGCAGGAACTCCTCCCACCGCGCCAGCGCGCCCGCCCGTGTTGCGGAACACACCGCATCGGTCCGATCCATGGTCCCGAGCATCCACCGGAAGCGGAAAACCTCAATGGGCCTGGCGGTGGGAAACCCACGGATGCGCCGTGGGTGGACGCGGGACATGGATCCCCAGCCAGATCGGGGCGACAAAATTCACGCCCACGGAATCTGTCGCCCCTCCGGGGCTGGTTCTTCAACACGCGCTTCAACCCACGGCTGACGCCGTGGGCTATCATCTGCCGGTGCTCCGCACCTCCTGCATGGCAGCCTCAGGCCCGGAGGGCCGAAAGACAGTAGCCCACGGCGTGAGCCGTGGTTGGGCGTGGGTGATGACTCCCCAGCCCCAGAAATCTCGGAAACTGGGGACTGGAAACTGGCGACTGGGAACTTCTTCCGGAACTTCCTCGCGGCTCAGAATCCGCCGCGTGAGGGCACGCGGCCTACAATCGGGAGGTCCTACTTCAAACTTGAAACCTGAAACTTGAAACTACCCCCCCTCAGATCGCGAAGTCGTTGTACTCGGGTCGGACGGCTTCGGTGGGCGGGTGGAACATGCCGGCGGCGACGGTGAGGTTGGAGCCGGGCTCGATGAGGATGAACGCGCCGGTGAGGCGGTTGGTGCCGTAGCCGTCGAAGACGATGGGCTTGGCGGTCTTGATGCGGATGGTCCCGATATCGTTCATCGCGAGTTCACCGGGTTCCGGGAGGGCCTCGTAAGTGTGGATGTCGATCTTGCTCTCGATCGCGGTGACGACAGCCTGGACGGTCTGCGTCGTGTGCTTGAGCAGGTACTTGCGTCCGGGAACGAGCGGGCGCGGGTGCATCCAGCAGACCTTGCCGTGCAGTTCGGTGGACATGCCCGGGAGGTTCTCGAGCGCCACCAGCATGTCGCCGCGCGAAATGTCGATGTCATCCGCAAGGCGGATGGTGACGGACTGCGGGCAGAAGGCTTCCTGCAGCGGACCGTCGTAGGTCCAGATCTCCTCGATCGTGCTCTTCATCCCGGACGGCAACGCCATCACGCGCTGGCCGACCTTCACGATGCCGCCGGCGATCTGGCCGCTCAGGCCGCGGAAGTCATGGAGCTTCGCATCTCGCGGATTGTTCGGTCGGTTCACCCATTGAACGGGGAACCGGAAACCCTGGAGGTTGCGGTCGCTGGCGATGTGCACCGACTCCAGATGACCGAGGAGCGTGGGTCCCTCGAACCAGGGGGTGTGGGCCGACGGCGTCACCACGTTGTCGCCGTTGAGCGCGCTGATGGGGATGAACTTGACGTCCTTGATGTCGAGCAGCGGCAGGAACTTCTCGAACTCGTCGCGGATCTCGAGGAACCGCTCCTGGCTCCACCCGACGAGGTCCATCTTGTTGATGGCGATGACGAGGTGCGGGATGCGAAGCAGCGACGCGATGTACGTGTGGCGTCGCGATTGCTCGATCACGCCAAGGCGCGCATCGACCAGGACGATCGACAGGTTGGCCGTCGATGCACCGGTCACCATGTTGCGCGTGTACTGCACGTGGCCCGGGGTATCCGCGACGATGAACTTCCGCTTCGGCGTCGCGACGTAGCGGTAGGCGACGTCGATGGTGATGCCCTGCTCGCGCTCGGCCCGCAGGCCATCGGTCAGGTTCGCCAGGTTGATCTGGCCGCCGCCGCTCAGGTCGGCCGACCGCTCCAACGCCTCCAGCTGATCTTCCATCAGCGACTTGGAATCGTAGAGGAGGCGGCCGATCAACGTGGACTTGCCGTCATCGACGGAGCCACAGGTGTTGAATCGCAGGATTTCGACAGGATGTGCGGACATGGTTGGGAAAAGGGGGAAGGGTCAGAAGTATCCCGCCTTCTTGCGGTCTTCCATGGCGGCTTCGGAGGCCTTGTCGTCGGCACGCGAACCGCGCTCGGTGACGCGGGCGGCGGCGACTTCGGCAATGATGTCGTCCACCGTGTCGGCCGGCGATTCGATCATGCCGGTGGAAATCATGTCGGCAATGGTGCGGACGCGGACGACGAGGCGGCGACGGTCTTCGTTCGGACGCGGCCGGGCACCGGCGTAGGGATCGGGCGTGGCCAGGTCCGTGTGGTCCGGGGGCACGGGCAGCCATTGGCCGCCGCGGCGGAAGCACTCGCGCTCGTGGGTGAAGTAGATCGAAGGCACCTCAAGCTTCTCGCGCCGGATGTATTGCCAGACGTCCATCTCGGTCCAGTTCGAGAGCGGGAACACGCGCATGTTCTCACCCGGGTTCAAGCGGGCGTTGTACAGGTTCCAGATCTCGGGGCGCTGGGCCTTGGGATCCCACTGGCCGAAGGCATCGCGGAAGCTGAAGAATCGCTCCTTCGCGCGCGCCTTCTCCTCGTCGCGGCGGGCGCCGCCGATGCATGCATCGAAGCGGAACTCCTCGATGGCTCCGAGCAACGCCGGGATCTGGAGCTTGTTGCGGCTGATCTCGCCCGGGGCCTGCACGGCCAAGCCGCGCTTCAGGACGTCATCGACGGTGCGCACGATGAGCTTGGCACCCAGCTGGGCAGCACGGCGGTCCCGGAACTCCAAGAGCTCCGGAAATTCATGGCCGGTCTCGACGTTCAGGAACGGCATCGGAATCTCTGAAGGCCGGAACGCCTTCTCGGCGAGGCGCAGGATGCAGATGGAATCTTTGCCACCGGAGAACAGCAGCGCGGGACGCTCGAACTCGGCGGCCACTTCCCGCAGGACGTGGATCGCTTCGGTTTCGAGTTGGTCGAGATGATCGAGATGGTACGACGTCACAGGGAGATTCCGCAGAGGGTGGAGATCGGGCTATCCACAGATTTCACAGATGACACAGATTGGATGGGGCTGTGGGCTGGTCGTGGATTTAGCCGTTTTCGCAGGGGTTTCTGTGGGTGTGGGCTACTTGGCGAGGGCCTTGCCGCCCCAGGCGGCGTGGAGGCCGCATTCGCGCTTCTCGTCCGCCTTCGCGGGATCGAAGTAGTCCCACTCGTTCGGGAGGCTGTGCTCGGCGAGGTAGGCGTCGAGCTGCGCATCGGTCCAATGGAAGAACGGACTCACCTTGAGCGAACCGAAGTTGCCGTCGGGCGAGATGATGTCGAGTTCGGCGCGGTTCGGGTTCTGGACCTTGCGGAGGGCAGTGATCCAGACGGTGGGGGCCAGCTCGCGCATGCCGCGCTGGAAGGGCTCGAGCTTCATCACGGCGCTGAATTCCTTCAGTTCCGCCTCCTGCTCGGTCGTGGGGATCGGGCCATGCACGGCGTCGCGATGCGCGGGCGTCATGCGGGGCAGGAACGGCTTGATGTTCAGGCCAAGCTGCTTCCGCAACGCCTCGGCGTGGAGGTAGGTCGCCGGCTTGTTGTAACCGTGGTCCACCCAAAGCACCGGGATGTCGGCCTGCACGCGCGTCACGACGTGCAGGATCGCTGCCTCGTAGGGGCGGAAGTTGGTCGAGACGATCGCTCGCCCGCCCGCCTTCGATATCGCCCAGCGGACGATGTCGATCGGGGACTGGTTGCGAAGCTCGGCGTTGGCGGCGCGGATCTGTTCAGCGTTCAGCATGGCTGGGATTCCTGGATTGCGGTGCGCTTCCCGAGGATTTCAGGCCGCGGCGGCGGGCGTCTCCGTCCACACCGTGCGCGCCACCCAGTCGCCGAAGCGTTCGCCGGTCTGGCGCTCGGCCGCGAAGCGCGTGAACAACCCCTTCAGCTCGGGGAGGATTTCGGCTTCCTTGACCATTTCCTTGTACACGCGGTTGACCCGCGTCGAAGTCGCGTTGCCGCCCAGCCACAGCTGGTATCGGCCGGGGCCCTTCCCGACGAACCCGATTTCCGCCATGTACGGCCGGGCGCATCCATTCGGGCAACCGGTCATGCGGATGAAGATCTCTTCGCCGCCCAAACCGACTTCGCCCAGCACGCCTTCGATCTGGTCGACGAGGGTGGGGAGGTAACGCTCGGATTCCGCCAGCGACAGACCGCAGGTCGGCAGCGCGGGACAGGCCATCGAGCCGAGGTGCAGGGCCGAGGCCTGTTGTGCGACACGCACGCCGTGCGCCGTCAGGACGCCAGTGATGGCTTCCTTCGTGGCGTCGTCGACGTTCGCGATCACGATGTTCTGGTTGGCCGTCAGGCGGAATTCCACGCCGGGGAACTGGTCCGCCACGGCGCGCAGGCCGGACTTCATCTGATGGGTGCCCGCGTCCTTCACGCGGCCCATGTCGACCCACAGCCCGAGGAACCACTTTCCATCGAGTCCCTTCTGCCAGCCGATGAGGTCGGTCTGCGACGTGAACGTCACCGCGCGCGCCGGCCCGAACTTGAACCCGGCCCGTGCCTCAACCTCCGCCCGGAACCAGTCGGCTCCCTTTTCCTCGAGCACGTACTTGAGCCGGGCGTGCTTGCGGTCGGTCCGATCGCCGAAGTCGCGGTGAACCGTCAACACGGCCTTCGACGCCGGGATCAGCTGCTCCGGCGTGATGAAGCCGATGACGTCCGCCATCCGCGGATACGTGGCTTCGTTGCCGTGGCTGCGTCCCATGCCGCCGCCGGCGGTGAGGTTGTAGCCCAGCAGGCGGTCGCCCTCGACGATGGCGATGAAGCCGAGGCAGTTGGTGAAGACGTCCATGTCGTTCACCGGCGGGATCACGAAGGCGGTCTTGAACTTCCGCGGGAGGTACTGCTTGCCGTACAGGGGATCGACGAAATCGCGATTCTCGGGGTCTTCGATGTTGAGCTGCACGCCTTCGACCCAGATGGAGTGGTAGGCCTTGGTGATGGGCAGCAGGGCCTCGGAGACCCGGCGCGCGTCTTCGTACACCTGCTGGCGGGCGAGCGTTGTCGCCGGCACCACGGGAGCCATGACGTTGCGGTTCACGTCGCCGCAGGCAGCGAGCGTGTCCACCAGCGCCTCGTTGATCTGCTTCATCAGCGGGCCCAGGCCGGTCTTCACCACGCCGTGGAACTGGAAGCTCTGGCGGGTCGTGATGCGCAACGTCTGGTTGCCGTGCGTCGTCGCCAGGTCGTCGAACACCCGGTACTGCGCTGCCGAAAGCACGCCGCCGGGGATGCGACCCCGGATCATGAACATGTAGTGCTTGCCGATCTTGCGCTTGTCGCGGTCGTCCTGCTGGTAGATGCCGTGGAACTTGAGGAACTGCTCGTCATCGGCCGAAAAACAGGCCAGTTCCGGGTTCGAAAGGGTGGCCGCGATGTTGCCCGCGAGGGTCGGGATGTTGGTCTTCAACACCTCGTTCCGCGTCACCGTCTTGGTCTTCTCTACCGCATCAGACATAAATCCTTTGTGATCTACTAAGGTTACTCAGAATAGGGTTTCGGGCCCATTCCGTCAATTCTCCAGCCGGTCCAAGGGGAGTTTCCAGTGGCCAGTTCCCAGATGCCAGTTCCTGGATTCGAGATTCCAGAACTGGAAACTGGCCTCTGGAGACTGGGAACTCTCTTCAAAGCCCCCCCTCGCGGGCCCGCCAGTTTCCGGATCCCACGACCGCCGACAACCAAAGAAACGCCCCAGACCCAACTCGGCGCGCTTCTTGATACTGCCCGCGCATGGTACGGGGTAGCGACGTCCTCGTCGCCGTTCCCACGTCTTTGTCAGGGCGACGAGGACGTCGCCACCCCGTGCTTTGGATTCTGGCCACTGGCCTCTGGGAACTCCCGCTGATGGCCAGGCGCCCTCACCTGGCGCTTGAATCTTGAATCTTCGAACTCCACCTCAGGCGTCGCGGTCAACCGGGGACAATGGCACCTCAACGATGCGATCGCGGGCGGCCAGACTCCGCCGCCACTCCCAGAAGCCGCGGACGTCGTCCGGATGCATCCGTTGGGAAAGCCAGTGCGGACACGGTAGAAAGGACCCTTGGATACCAAGCCAGACAGTCTCCTTCTGTGAAGGCCTCCACCTCCCTCAACCGGATTCCTCCTCCGGGTGGTAGGGCGAAGTGAACACCTCGGGGAACAGGTTGAGGGATCGCGCATATTCCAGCGCCGCCTCGCAAGGATGGGGCGCCCCGACATACATGTAGAAATCCCAACCGAAGTGGATGAAGAAGCCGTCGCCTTGGATTCGGCACCAGTACTCCCCCCGCAGCATCGCCCGGCAAATCGCTGGCAACCGTTCCGGGAGAATCACCTCTGCTTCGCCGGGCGCCCCACGATCCCTGTGGCCTTCCACGGCCACCGCACGGATGGCGGGTAAACCAGACTCCAGGTGAAAACGCTGTGCGGTGGCAATGTAGGCGGACTCTACCCGAAGGTATTCCTCCGCGGTCAGCACAACGCCGCCAAAGGCCTCTCCGATCTGGGAATAAAGGTGCCAGTCCTCGGCGAGGTAGTGTCCAGCCGGATCGCGATTCGCTGGGTCAAACTTCGTTATCCGATATTGGTAGTTAGCCGGCTGATGGGTGAGATGGGGCATCTGAGCTGGTCTCGTTAACCATCAACCTCCACGTAGACATGGATGGGTGACTGGGATTTCGACGACATGGTGGTTCCGAGGTTTCCGGCTGCTTTCACGGCTCAGCGACGTTCGGTGGACCGTCAGGCTCGACTGGGCTCATGGGTACTTCAGGAAGGAATCCCCTCGCAAGGCAGTCCTGGCTGCTTTTTGGGTGCAGAATGATTGGACCCGGACTTTGGACAGGATGAACAGGATGGACAGGATGCCAGCGGGTGTTCGCCCGGTTGGGAACCATCCGGACGCATCCCTCGGCGAGAGATGGGGCGAATCTTGAAGCCAACCTATTTGGGAAAGGTCTCGGGGTGGCGATGTGCTCATCGACCTGAAAAGGCTTTGGAACAGCGACGAGGACGTCGCCACCCCGCTCCACGCGGGGAAGGGCGAAGAAGCGCCCATGAGGAAGCGTTGGGGAACGCATCCTTGCAAATTCACCAGATGCTGGTGATTTTGTCGCCATGATCCGGCGAAATATTGAGTCTGCCCTCGCCCTCGCCCTGTCCGATACGCCCGTCGTCCTCATCAACGGGGCGCGCCAGACCGGAAAATCCACTCTCGTGCAGGCCTGGGCCACCCAGGCCAACGCCCAGTACCTCACCCTCGATGATGCCGCCACCCTCAGTCTGGCCTCCTCCGATCCCTCCGGCTTCGTCCGCAATGTCCAGAAGCCCATCGTCATC
>JBIKWS010000102.1:0-9019 GCA_044356195.1 Cyanophyceae cyanobacterium | reverse complement strand
GGTTGAGGTGCGGGAAAGCGCAATGTAGTCCCAGAGTTCGGCCAGGTGCAGCCAGACGACGGGACCGCCACAGATATCCGCCAGTCTGTCCAGTGCCGGATGCTGGGTTGCGAGCTTCCCGGCATCCGGAGCCACCTCGTTCCAAGCCTTGGCCTCGAGAGAATGGATCACGGCCTGCGCCATGCGGTGAATCTGACGGCGAGGGAAATCGGCGCGCTTGAGTTCCAAGACGGCCACTTCGAATTCCCCGAGCCTCGCCAACGGGAGGACGAGGTGCTCGCCCACATGGGATTCCCCCGGACCTTGGAGCCAGACTGGAAGTCGGGCGGCGTAGAACCGGTCCACATCTGGTCCCACATGATCAAACGAGTCGAGGACCTCGACCATGGCGAGGCTGTCATTCCGGCTCCGCACCTTGGGGACATCCGCCAGGCGACGTGCCAGCTGACGCAAGGTGTGGATGGGGGCCTTGCTTTGGGTGAAGATCAGGCTGGCGGCGTGGTGCAAGGGGATGGAGCCCTGCGGGTAGGTCCAGTTGGCGGTGGCCACCCCAAGTTGCGCAAGCGTCTCCCATCCCTTCCAGGCCGGAACTACGAGCAACAGTTCGTCTCCTCCCCAGAGCAACACCTCGATTCGGCGTCGGCCATTGAGCTTCCAACCCGCTGGCTCAGCCTGGGCGTCCATCCAGTTCAAAAGGGACCTGAGCAGATCGCGACGCCGCGTCCGGATCCAGTGCCCAAAAGCGCTGTAGGCCTCCTCGGACTCGCGGGCGAAGGTCTTGAAGTGGGCTCCGAAGCTGTTCCCGTCCATATAGACCAAGGCCAGCTTTCCCGCGAGGTGCCCACACCCGGGTGGCGGTTGGGTACAGATCTCCGAAAACTCATTCGTGAACTCACCACACTCCATGTGCGTTTCAGTCTTGTAGAACTGCCGCCTCTGGGTCCGGCCTTCATCCCGGCGCGCCTTGACGGAGGCGCTCACCGAAAAGTGACGCTTTGGATCGTTCTGGTCGGGAACACTGCACTCGGAGGGACGGACGAAATCGAGTTCACAGGGGCTGCCTCCCGATTGGGGCACCTTCAATGAGGGTGCCTGGAGCTGACGAAACCGATTTAGGGCCAGGAGCCGGGCAAGGGATGCAGCAAACCCGCCTTCCGAAGGCACGATGTCCCAGCTGAGGGTGGCGTGTGCGAGGACCGGATGATTGCCTTGCCAACAACGCAGTCGTTGCATGACCTCGGCTGGTTTCCTGCCGTCCTTCAACGTGAGTCCGTACAACCCACTCGACGCGCCGGTCTGGAGGATCTGGACTGACTCTGCTCCCAACAACTCCACCAATGGGGCGGCAGCACCCTCTCCAACGCTGAGCAGGGCCAGACTGCCACCCCGGATCGTGGACAGATCGGCCGTATCAAAGAGGAACGAGTCAAAGTTGACACCTTCGACCCGCAGATAGTGGGTGGAGGCATTATTCTTCATCGGGGCATCTTCCAGGGTTCGAGTGGTCGCGATCCGCCAATCGCCGCATGAATTCACCAATTCGGGCCGCATGGCTCACCACCACGAGGAGCACCACCACGGCAACGAAAAGAAACAGGCACAACATCAGGAACGTCATGCCCAGCGGGATGACGCCGGCATCGCTTTTGAACAGATCCATCACTGCACTGTTGCTGATGCCTCCCAGGGCAAGGCCTGCCACCAGACCCACCGTTCCCACCACCGTGAGATAGAGCGTGAGGTCGCCTTGCTTGCGCTGCTGCAGCAGGGAGAGCAATTCGTCGCTTTGCCCGATCTCGGCCTGCACCTCGTTGAACAAGCCCTCGACTTCAAGCGATTGTCGCAGCAGCTGGTAAAGCTCCACGCCCTGCTGCTGGTTGGAGATGAGCGGGAACTGGTAAAGGTTGGCAAAGATCGCGAATTGGAAGCGGAGTCGTTCAAAACCATCCCTGTACTCGCGCAATCCGCTACTGCTTTGCGGACGGCAGTCCCGCTTTACCCCCATCGAAAGCTGCGCAAGCCGGTGGCTGAACCCGGAGAGAGCCGCCCGCAGGTACAGCAGCAGTAGGGCCTGATCGAAATAGGCACCTGCAAAAGGATAATCCAGCCGAAGGTTTGAAACTGGCCCCAACAGGACCCCGGCGTGGGTGCAATACCCGTACAGCGTTCCGCCCTCGGCCCAGCGTCGGTGGGTCCGGCTGCCGGCCCAATGCCGTTCGAAGCGGGTGCAGTGGTCCAACTCGCTAGTGGGTCCGGCCGGGTCTACGTTCAAAAGCTTGATCCACGCGCCCATGCATTCGGGGAGCTCGCCTTCCGGCTCAATGACCCGCCGCGCAACCGCCGCCAGCTCCGGAGAATCCGTCAGCACGCAACTCCAGACGAAGGTTCGATTGTCCGCATGCAGCAACCAACCTGGGTCCGGTCTGGTCCCCTTGGATTTGAACTCGGACCATTTGCGGGCGTGGACCCGTTGTTCCTCGGGGACGAGCGAGTAGAGGCGGTCTCGGATCCGGATCGGACAGTCCACCAACCCCGCCCAGCGTTCGAACACGGTTCCCTCAGGGACGAAACGGGCGGCCTGAGTCTCGGGCCGGCCGCTCGGAGGGACGCCAGGAGGACAACGGTCTCCAACGCGCTCTGTTGGCACGCGGAAATCTACTGGAAGCTCCTGAAAGGCGTCTGCCCAGTCCGCCAATCGAAAGTGTTTCTGCCAATATCGGAATAGTTCATTGAACTCGAGGACGTCGGCAAAGGTGGGCCAGCATTCATCCGGTTGCTCCGGTGCAGCAGGCAGAGCTTCAATGACGATGAACGCCAGATTCAGCGGCGACTCGTCCTCGGACACAGGGCCGCAATCCGGCGACTGCTCCAGCAGGATCAGGCCGGGAGGCCGGATCCGAAACCGGACGATCCGCCCGGCCGGGGAATGGAACCTGAAATCAAAACTCGCGTCCGGCCTGGACCAGTCGACACCTTGAGCGCCTCCTCGACCCTCAGCCTTCCCACGCAGAACCATCCACGTGGCGGCAGAATGGAGCGTCTCCCGGGTTTCCCGCGTCAGATAGTCCCGGCGTCCCTTGTCCGGTGAATCCTCTCCGGGTGCATGCAGCCAATCCGTCGTTTTCGAGGCCTCTTCGAAAACAAACGGCGTGGTAACCCCTGCCTCGGAGAGGGTCGTCAACCGATAGGGTAGCGGCAGGAGAAAGCGAGTGAAGGATCCAGCCCTCACACCCCGTGAGTCGACCGCAACCAACGCAGCGGCGGTCAGGGACTCCGAGGGTGCTGCTTGCGACTGGTTTGGCATGCCAAGATGGATTTAGCGGAACAACATCACGGGGACCCGCACAGCACATCAAGGTGATTCTCCGAGACCCTGGCATTTCGTATGGAGACCAGGTGCAGCGTGTTCAGAGAGTTGGAACCCCGGGGACCACGCCACCCAACGTCCTCTGTGCCCTGAAGGGGCACACGGGACAGGGTGCGTGTGGTCAGCGTTCGCCACGTTGGGGCGAGATGCCATGGGATGGGGTGACCCAGGGTTCCGCTCCGCTCCACCCCGGGCTGTCGCCGTGCGCCGCGTTGCGGAGAGCGCGGGCGCGGGATGCATGTCCGTGGAATGAGTCCCCAATGGCACAACCGCTGACTTCAGGTGTCAGGACCCTGCGGTGACAGCTTCTCCGGAAACAAGGAACCGGCCACCGGCAGCCTGCTTCCAACTTGAATCTTCAAACTTCAAACTCCCACCAAGGATGGAATCTGCTCATCGGATCCATCACATCCCACCGTTTCCCACGCACTGGATTCAGGCAGATGGGGTTGCACACTCGCTACACGGCGACGCTGAATCCGTCTTAGTGGTTCCCACGTAGACCTTATTGGGATATCGTTCTAGTGGTTTTCCACTATGACATCGGATTCACCGACCGGAATGGTTGCCCCCCGCCTCAGGCTGATGGTTCTCGACGAACACTTCGTCGTCCGCGTCGGAATCATCGCCCAGTTGGAATCCGAGCCCGACCTCGAGGTCGTAGCCAGCGTCGGCACCCTCGAGGATGCCCGTGAGCAGGCGATCCGCGGCATGCTCGATCTCGCCGTGGTGGAATCCCGACTCCCTGATGCTTCGGGACCCGAGATCGTCCGTACCCTGCGCGAGGTGCGTCCCGGCCTGAAGGTCGTCGTCCTGTCCGCGCATGCTGGCGAAGAAGAGATCTGCCGGACCCTCGAGGCCGGGGCCAACGGCTACGTGCTGAAGTCCGATCCCTGGTTGGAAGTCATCGCCACGATCCGTGCCGCGGCCTCCGGCCACCGCCCCCTGTGCCGGGCCGCCCAGGCGGCCGTTTCCGTGCGCTCCGGACGGCTCGGCCTCACTCCACGACTGGAGGAGTTGCTCGCGTTGCTGAGCGAGGGAATGAGCAACAAGCAAATCGCAGAACGGCTCGGCTTGAGCCTCGCGACCATCAAGGAACACAACACCCGCCTGTTCACGCGCCTGCGCGTGGAGAACCGCACCCAGGCCATCGCCGAGGGTCGCCGGCGCGGAATCGTCCGGTAAGCGCGAAGGGGAAAAAGTTCGGACGCCGGAGTGGAACTTCCCCAAACTATCCCCGTTCCACCCGGCGTCCGCGTACTCCGCTTCCGGAACCTTTCACCTGAATCCAGATCTACCGGATCTGGAGCCGGCATCCTGACACCTGTAGTCCTGAAACCGCTGGGAAACCCCAACAGATCCCGGACCCAAACTCCCCGATGCCTCGTTTGCCAACAGCGTCGGTTCCGTCGTCGAAGTACGTGTCTAGCAATGGCAGCAGGCGAAAGGTCCGGCAATCCAGCCGAAGGTCGGGGCTGAACGGGTGATTCCCCGGTTCACTGCCAACTCATGGAACGGGGCGGCGACATCCTCGTCGCCGTTCCGGCGTGCCTCCTTGGACAACGAGGACACCGCGCCGCGCGAGATCAACCCTCCGTACTTTCACCCAGCCTTCGTTCCAGTTCGTGAACCCGTCGCAAGAGATCCGGCAGGCGCTCGATCGCCAGCAATTGACGCTTCGTGATGCGGTCCGGCTGCGCCGGCGATCCCATCCACTTCTGCCCTTCCGGGATGTGGTGCATGACGCCCGATTGCGCCGCGAGCGTCACCCGGTCGCCGATGCGGAGGTGTCCAGCGATGCCGGCCTGGCCCGCAACCGTGACGTACGCCCCGATCTTCGTGGAACCGGCGATTCCCACCTGTGCCACGATGATCGAGTGATCGCCGATGTGCACGTTGTGGGCGATCTGCACGAGGTTGTCGATCTTCGTGCCCTTGCAGATGACCGTCGCCCCGAGCGCGGCCCGGTCGATGGTGGTGTTGGCCCCGATCTCGACGTCATCCTGGATCTGGACCTGACCGACCTGTGGCACCTTGCGGTGCTCCGATCCGTCGAACACATAACCGAAACCGTCCGCGCCAATCACCGCTCCCGCATGGATGCGGACGCGCTTCCCGAGATGGGAACGCTGGTAGAGCGTCACATGCGGAAACAACCGGCATTGCTCGCCCACGGTGCAATCGTCACCGACGTAAACCTGCGAGATGAGCACAGCCCCGGGACCGATCCGGGCGCGCTCACCCACGACGCAATGGGGACCGACGTGGGCCGTGGGATCGACTTGCGCGGTGGGAGCCACCACGGCGGACGGATGAACGCCGGGAACGAAGGTGGGATCCGGAAAGAAGAGGGGCAGGACCTGGGCGAACGCGACCCGGGCGTTGGTGACGCGCAGGAGGGTCTTTGCATCCGCGGGGAAGTCACCCGCGACCAGGATGGCGGAAGCGAGGCTCTGGCGGGCGCGCGCGAAATACGACTCGTTCTCGGCGAACGTAAGGTCGCCAGGCTTGGCGGAATCCGCGGGGGCGAACCCCGAAAGGGGCAGGTCCGGGTTTCCGATGACCGTGGCCCCGATGCGCTCGGCGATCTGTCCAGTGGTGTACGTGGGCATTGGCGACTGCGGGTTGGGGGTGGTCAAAGGCCTCTTTCGTTGACGATGCGGTTGCCTTCGCCGAGGACGATCACGCGCGGCTGCCAACCGGCCGCCTGCGTGGAGTCCACCTCGGTGAACGACATGATGGTGATACGGTCCCCCGGCTTGCCGAGGTGGGCAACGGCTCCGTTGAGCTCGATCGCTCCGGAACCCCGCGGGCCCCGGATGACGTAGGTCTCCCAGCGGGCCCCGTTGGCCATGTTGGAGCAGAGGATACGCTCAAAGGGAAACAGGCCGGCCTGTTCGATGAGGTCCTCCGCGATGGTGAGCGAGCCCTCGTAGTCAACGCTTGCAGCGGTGACCGAAGCCCGATGGATCTTCGATTTCAGCAGGTGAACGAGCATAGGAATGCACGCGGTGACGCCGGAAACGCCTCGTCCGGCAGGGAAAAAATCCTGCCCGCGTCGCAGTGGTTTGGCCAAAAGACGCGGCCACTATAGGCGGTTGCGCCCGTGGCACAACCCCGCAGTCCGGAGGGAGCTGGAAGTTCCAAGTTTTCAATTTCAAGGTTCAAGGGCAGCCCTCGAAGCCGCCGGGCGTTTCGCCGTTCCCCGCACCTTCACCACCACGGAAACCACGAACCCCGCGAAAAGGAATCCACCCACCGCCCACGCAGGTGCCAACGCGCTCCCCGTCGCCCAGATCGCCAAGGCACTCACCGCCGGACCGCCAAAGATCCCGCACCCGATGAAGGCCTCGTGCACGCCCCCGTGCTCCCCCTTCGCCTCCGACCCGTCCATCGTGTAGAACAGCGAGGAGTAATAGAGCACGGCGCTCGCCCATCCCAACGCCACCTGCGCCACCACCAACACCCACATCGACGGCGCCAGCACCACCCCCACGAATCCCGCCAGCAACAGCAGCAACCCGCTCGCGAACCATCCAAAGCGGTAGTGCCATCCCGTCCACTTCCACAGCACCCCGAACGCCACCGCCCGCGCCACGAACCACACCGACATCAACTGCCCCATCCGTTCCACGTCCTGTTCCAGCCGCACCGACAGCGCCGGCACGATCGCCAGCACCGTGTTGATCGCCATGTAATTGAACGGATTCCCCAGCCACGCCAACTGCTTGAAATACCCCACGCCCTCCGTAGCCGTGGACGTCCGAAGGCGTCCCTCCTCCCCCACCGTAGCCGACGACGTCAGGAGGCGCCCCTCCTCCACCCACCGCTCATGCTTCCTCCCCAATCCCGGCAACGCCACCCACTGCCCCAGATGCACCAACGCCGGCAGCCAGTAGAGACTCGCCGCACCCAGCACCTTGTACAGCGTTCCCCCCACGAACACCCCCAGCGCGGCCGTCGCCGCCCAGGTGACATTGTAAAGCCCCACCCGATCCGGCAGCCGCTCCTTCGACTCATGCTCGCTCACCAACGCTTCGAGCATCGGCCACACGAAACACATCGACACCGTCCAGATCGCCACGCCGGCGACCTGGGCCCACGCCGCCGGTACCAACCCGGCCAGGGCCACTCCCGCGAACTGCCCTCCGAAGCCCACGTGCAACGACCGGAAGTACCCGAACCGTTGCCCGAAGCGACCGCCGTAGATCGAGCCCGGGATGTAGAGGAGCCCGTGCACGACACAAAGCAACAGCGTCTCCATGTCGGTGAACCCGGCCTCCCGACGCAACCGTTGCAGGACGTAGTTGAAGAAGTACGCCGTCGCGAAGGAGTTCAACCCTTCCAACACATAGTAGCCGCCCTTGCCTGGTCCTGTTCGCACGTGAATTCCCCCGGCCCGGCCGGGGGACGCGAAGTCAACGGACCGGAAGCCCGACACGCAAGCCCGCGGCCGACACAGGGGAGTTGCCAGTTGCCAGTTTCCAGAGGCCAGTTTCCTACGCCGACGGCGTTCAAGCCGATAGCCCCGGGTCGTGCGAAGCACGCACCCGGGGAATGGCGTGTCGAAAAGGAATCCTCACCCCAGCGGGGTGCGAAGATCCGGGAGGCTGCAACCCCTGCCGGGGTAGATGACTCCTTGTGTATCCGGTACCCGGGGTTGCTTCGCACCCCGGGCTATCGGCTTCAACGCCTCCGGCGTAGCTCAGTGGGCGGAAGCTCGAAGTTCTCAGTTTCAAGTTTCAAGCCTCGTCACCTCGGCTGCTACGGTCTGGGAACTGGTCACTGGCAACTGGGAACTTTCCATTGAAGGCCGGGTGCCCTCACCCGGCGCGGCGTTCCCATTCCTGCCAATGTTCCAGGCCCTGATAGACGGGAACGGAACCGGTGACGGCCTCGGAGTGGACGAGTCGGAAGGAGGGCCCCAGGAGTTCCGCCGCGGTGGACTCGGTCAGCGGGTAAGGGGGCGGTTCGGGTTCGTGCCCGTAGAGGAACAGGCCCACCAATCTTCCCCCGGGCGACACGAGATCGCTCATCCGGGCCGCGTAGTCGGCCCATCGCGCGGGTGGGAGGGAGCAGAGGAAGCCGCGTTCGTAGACCAGGCCGAAGCGGTTGTCGGCGAAGTCGTGCTTGAAGAAGTTGCCATGGATCACGCGCTGGCTGAGCGGGCCCAGCACCTCCTTCGCATGGGCCACGGCAGGGGCCGAGAATTCGATGGCGCTGACGTCGTGCCCCACCTCATGGAAGGCCCGGACTTCATAGCCGGAACCGCAGCCGGGGATCAGGACCTGGGTCTGTACCGAGACGCGGCTGAGAAACTTCACCAGGCTCGGCGGGATGCCCCCGCAATCCCAGGGGATCTTCCCCGCCTGCCATCGTTTGGTCCAAAAAACGGTCTGTGAGCTATCGGGTTCACTCATGATGGTGATTTGTCGTGGCGCAGTACTAGCCGCCCTGCCACGGCGGAACTCAAGCGGGTTTTCAGGTGGATGCCAGGGCGATTGCCGGAGTCAGTACGCCGGAGGAACGAGGGACTCCTTGGGCACCTTGCGGCGCCCGGTCGAATCAAAATGCTTGGCTATCCTGGCTACCTCACCCACGAGCATTTCCCAAAAGCCGGACCACTCATTCAATGGCTTCACCGACCCCCTT
>JBIKWS010000817.1:0-2502 GCA_044356195.1 Cyanophyceae cyanobacterium | reverse complement strand
TCCAATGGAAGGCCACCACCGTCCGTTCCCTGATTGCCCTCCCCCTGTGCGCGGCGACCGCCGGGCTGGCCATCGGATTCCAGGGCGGCGGGTATTTCCATGGTGCCATCATCGGAACCCAGGCGGCGCTGATCTGGATCGCCATCCGCCCCGGAGTCACCGTGTACCGGTTCCAGGCCATCCAGCGTGGATGGATGAAGGGCTTCCTCTCGAAGCTCGCCCTCGCCTTCGTTGTCCTCGTTCTGATCCTCGACCTTGTCGGGCTCTGCATCTGCGCCCTTCCCTTCGCAGGCCTGGCCGCCGTCGCTGTTCTCCTGCCCCTCAACTACCTCGCACTCCGCTTCACCTGCCATCTCCTCGACCGCCACGGCGTCGACGCCATCAACCCCATCCAACCCGGATAAGCGCATTGAAGGCCGGGTGCCCTCACCCGGCGGAAAAGGTCAGCTGATCTGGCACTTCCAGATTCCATCCTGTGGTACGATCCCGCTGCGTGAGGGCACGCAGCCTACAATCCGGGAATCACGCCACCGTGATCACCGTGTAGTTCCTGCGCCCCTTCCGCAGCAGCAGCCACTTCCCGAACAACAGGTCCGCGCTCCCGATCACACGCCCCACCTCGGTCAACCGGACGTTGTTCAAGTACAGCCCGCCGCCTTCCAGATCCTTCCGCGCCTGCCCCTTGCTCGGCACCAACCCCGAGTGCACGAACAGGTCGAGCGCCGAAATCCCACCCGCCACCTTCGCCACCTCGAGGTCCTTCGTCGGAACCTCGCCCACGATCTCCCGGAACGTCGATTCTCCCACGCCCGCCAGATCGCCACCGAACAGGATCTCCGAAGCCCGCTGCGCCTCCAGCGTGGCCTCCGGCCCATGGATCAGGTCCGTTGCCGCCTTCGCCAGCGCCCGATGCGCCACGCGACCCGACGGATTCGCCACGTGCTCCGCCTCCAGTGCCGCGATCTCCTCCTGCCCGAGGAACGTGAAGAATTTCAGGTACCGCACCACGTCGCGGTCATCCGTCTGGATCCAGAACTGGTAGAACCGGTAGACACTGGTCTTCTTCGGATCCAGCCACACCGCGCCGCCTTCGGTCTTCCCGAACTTCGTTCCGTCCGCCTTCGTGATCAGCGGCAAGGTCAGGCCAAACGCCGGCCTCGAAAGCTTCTTCCGCACCAGGTCGATCCCGGCCGTGATGTTGCCCCACTGGTCGCTCCCACCGATCTGCAAGGTGCAGTCATGCGCCGCACACAGATGGTAGAAATCAAAGGCCTGAAGCAGCATGTAGCTGAACTCGGTGTAGCTGATCCCGACGTCCCGGTCCTCCATCCGCGCCCGCACCGATTCCTTCCCGACCATCTGGTTCACCGTGAAGTGCTTTCCGATGTCCCGCAGGAAATCCAGGAAGCTCATCGGAGCCGTCCAGTCCGCGTTGTCGACCAGCATGGCCGGATTGCCCGCCCGCTCGAAGTCCAGCAACCGCGCCAACTGCGGCCGCACCGACAGCACGTTCGCCGCGATCTGATCCTTGGTCAGCAACTGCCGTTCCGCCGACTTGCCGCTGGGATCGCCGATCGATCCCGTCGCCCCACCCGCCACCGCGATCGGCCGATGCCCATCATCCTGGAACCGACGCAACGCCAGCAACGGCACCAGATGCCCCACGTGCAGGCTGTCCGCCGTCGGATCAAAGCCGCAGTACAGGGTCACCGACCCCGCGCCCAGGCGCGCGCCCAACTCCGCCGCATCCGTGCAGTCCGCAATCAATCCCCGCCACCGCAGCTCTTCCAGAATCCGTGTCGACATGTGTCCGGCAACCCTACCCACACACCAACCCGACGGGAAGCCCGGGAACGGGTGGGTACACACAGATCTGGAATCCCATCGCCAACAAGTGACCCACCCCATCCTGTCCATCCTGACATCCTGTCCTCTCCTTTCCCCGCAGACAGGATGCACAGGATTTACAGGATGCACCTTCGTCACCGCCTCCAGGGAATCAAGGGTCAGGGAAAGCGACTGGCTCAAGGCGCCGTTTCAGTCGCTCGCAAGATCAATCTGGGTTCACCAGGAAACCACCTGACAGGTGCTTTCGAGCCACCCCCACTCCACCGACCGCCGCCAACCTCAGGCGATATCCCGGAATCCAGATTACCCAAGCTTAGAAATTTCAAGCTCTGACACCCGGGACGAGAACCGGGCATGCTCTTCGCCCGGCCCAACCCGGTGACTCCTCCCACATGGAGGTGCCTCCTTCCTCTCGTCCTCGTCCTCACGGCACCAACCCTAGTCTACGCCCAGGCATGGCAGCGGGTCGTCGAATCTAACGGGGCCGCCGGCTCAGCCATCGGCGGAGGCCAGGCGGACACCCTGTACGCGGGCATGGCCTCGGGTCCGGTATTCCGTTCGACCGACAATGGGCTCACCTGGACTGGCGTGACCAACGGTCTCGTGGACAACGCGAGCCGGATTCTCGTGGCCAAGGCCTTCGTCGTCACTCCG
>JBIKWS010000101.1:0-9055 GCA_044356195.1 Cyanophyceae cyanobacterium | reverse complement strand
GATGGCTTCGAGGCGCTGGGATCGGTTGAGTTGGCGTTCGGCGGCCAGACGGTCGGTGATGTCGAGGCAATGGCCGATGTACCCGAGGTAGTCGCCGCGGACGTTGTGGCGGGGGGTGGCGAAGTCTTCGATGGAACGGTATTCGCCGTCCTGGCGGCGGATGCGATAAACAATGGTGAATTGTTCACGGCGGGCGAAGAGGACATCGACTTCGCGACGGACGCGCTCCCGGTCTTCGGGGTGGACGGATTCCATCCAGCCGTGGCCAAGCTCCTGGTCAAGGGTTCGCCCGGTGAATTGCAGCCAGACCTTGTTGAGGTAGTTGCAGGAACCCTCGGCGTTGGTCGTCCAGATGAGGGCCTGACCGGAATCGGCGAGGGTCCGGAAGTGGGCCGAACTTTCCATCAGTGCGTGCTGGATGCCGTGGTGCTGGACGGTGAGACCGGCAAGGCGGGCGCACTCTTCGACGAACCCGCGGTCCAGGTCGGTGGGGGTGCGGGAGGTGGGGAAGCCGATGGCGAAAGTGCCGAACACGGAGCCGCCGTCGAGGATGGGCGTGGACCAGCAGGCACCGATCCCGAACTCGCGGGCGAGATCCCGTTTGGATTCCCAGCAGGGTTCGGTGGCGGTGTCGGAGCTGAAGACGGGGGTCTTGGAAAAAGCGGCAGCAGCGCACGAACCGTGTGTGGGGCTGACCGGCATGGGTTCCATGCGTTGCCGCATTTCGGGCGTCAGGCGCGGGCCCACGAGGACGTGGAGGAGATCGTCGGGGCCTCGCTGCATGACGTGGCACAGGCACCCCGGGTGGATGGATTCCACCTGTTCGCACAGGAACTGGAGGACCTCAGTGATATCGTTGTTCTCGGCGATGCGGCGGAGGACCTCGTTGCGGAGCTGGAGGCGCCGCTGGCCAAGGATCCGATCGGAGATGTTGATCGCCGTGGCCGTGAGGAATGCGGGGTTGCCCTTGGCATCGTCGATGCGGGCGCACGACATGAGCGTGGGATAGGCGGAGCCATCCTGACGGACGTGCCAGACCTCCTCGGCGGTGAATCCGCCTTTCTCGATGATGCGCTGAACCAACTCCTGGACGCGGGGCAGGTCCTCGGACCGGTGAAATGTCGCCAGATTGAGGCCAACCAGTTCAGCGGACTTCCAGCCATGTTCGCGCGCCCAGGTTTCGTTCACGTACTGGACGTGACCGCTGAGGGTGGCGATGGCGACGCCGTAGTTGGCCCCGTCGGCGACGGTCCGGAAGATGCGGAGATCTTCCTCGGCCTGCTTGCGCTGGGTGATGTCGCGGGCGACGCCGGCGGTGCGGAAGGGGCGACCATCGGGACCCGGTACGGGAAACGAGCGATCGAGGATCCAGCGCTGGATGCCGTCGGGCGTCACGACGCGGTATTCGGCGACGGTGGGTTCGCCTTGGCCCTGGCGGGCCAGGGCATCGATGACGGTGGGGCGATCCTCCGGGTGGATGCCTTCAAGGTAATCGGAGCTGCGTCGGTAGAGGTCTTCGGTGGAGCGGCCCCAGAGGCGCTGGTAGCCCGGGCTGACGTAGATGACGCGGTGTTCGCGGTGGTCGTAGAGCCAGAAGGCCTCCTCGATGCTTTCGGTGACCTGCTTCAGGAGTTCCCGGGATTCCCGAAGCTGCTCCTCGGATTCCCGGCGTTCAGTGATGTCCTGGATGGTGCCGAAGGAACGGATGGGTGTTCCCTGGTTGTTGTAGAGGGTCCGACCCTCCTGCTGGACGAAGCGCACGCGCCCGCCCGGCAGGACGAGGCGATGGGTGACGCTCAAGGGCGTGTGGGTTTCCACGGATCGCTGATAGGCCTGCTCCACGGCCGTGCGGTCATCGGGGTGGACAAACTCAAAGAACAATCCGTAGCTCGGCGTCGTCGTTGCTGGATCGAAGCCGAAGATCCGGAACATTTCGTCGGACCACATGAGTCCGCCGGTCAGGAGGTTGAAGTCCCAGTTGCCGATGTGGGCGAGTTGTTGGGCCTGCTTCAACCCGGTTTCGCTCGTACGGAGGGATTCCTCGGTGTGCTTCCGTTCGGTGATGTCGACGAGGATGCCCACGGCACGGGCAGGTTTGCCGTCGGTCGGGAGGACTTCGACGGAGGCCTCGGCGATCCAACGTTCGGAGCCGTCCCGATGCCGGATGAGGGTGTCGCAGCGCCAATGGTCGAGGTTGCCCGCCCGGCTGCGGGCGACGGCCTCCGCCAGGGAAAGTCCGGCCCCCTCGCCATGCATGACCGATCGGATGCTGATCTGGTCCCACAGCTCCGGGGTCATCTCTGCGGCGGTGTAGCCGGTGAGCTTCTCGATGCCGGCGCCGACGAAGGAATAGGTTTGGGACTGATGCTCGCGGGCGTAGGCGACGGCATCGGCGGCGGCGATGGCGTTGCGGTAGAGGGCCTCGGTGTCGCGGATGGCCTTCTCGGCCTGGATGCGCGAGGACACGTCACGGATGACGGCGGTGTCGAGGGGGCCAAGAAGGGTGTTGAGGCGGCCCAGGGCGATCTCGGCGGGGAACTCGGACCCGTCCTTCCGAAGGGCGCGGAGCGGCGCACGTTGGGCGAGGTCCGACGCCGTGCCTTGTGCGGAGTTGGATTGGCGGGGTTCCGCGTGATGATTGCGTAGCCCGACCGGGACGAGGAGGTTGACCGATTGGCCGATGAGTTCGGCTCGGGTCCAGCCGAAGAGACGTTCGGCCTCCTGGTTGATCCATTGGATGCGGCCATCACCGTCCGCGAGGACAAGGGCGTCGGGGGCGAGTTCGATGAGGTCTTCGAACTGTTTGCGGGATTGCTCGAGTTCGAGGGTTCGGGCGGCAACGCGTTGTTCGAGGGTGGCAGCCTGTTCGCGGAGGGCGCGCTCGGCTTCGCGGAGGGAGGAGATGTCACTTTGGACGGACATCCAATGGGTGACCTTTCCCTCGGCATCGAGGAGGGGTTGGACCTCGATTGATGCCCAATAGGGGGAGCCATCCTTGCGATGGTTGCGGATCTCGGTTTGGAACCGGGCCTTCCGGTGGATCTGGTCGCGCATGAAGCGCACGGTCTCCGGGTTGGTTTCCGGCCCCTGCAGGAGGTGTCCGGGCTTCTGGTTCCGTGCCTCCTCCAACGAGAAGCCCGTCAGGCGGGTGAAGCCTTCATTGACCCAGAGGACGAGTCCTTCGCCATTGGTCAAAACCACCGCGTTGTCGGTGCGTGCCGCCACCAGTGCCAGAACCTCGGCGCTGGGGGCAGGGTCGGCGCCTGGACGAAGTGGAGCCTCGGGTCCGGATGGGTTCATGGGTTGGAGGGGTTGGGGGCCGGCGGTGGGTTGGTCTGGGAGGGGCTGTTGGTGGCGCCGTTGGCCTTGGCGGCAGCGTCCATCTGGATGGATTGGACGATCAGGACGGCCAGGATTCCCAGAATGGCCATTGCCAGCCCGATGGCCGGCCAATTCGGGCCGGAACGGTCGTCCGGATCCGAGCCTTCGGGACCCTGCCGCAGCGCGCCAGCGGCGATGCAGGGGGGACAGAAGGGGACGGGGGCGTCGACGGGAATGGGCGTCTGGCACCGGTTGCAGCGGTTTTCCGGGGGGGGTGTGCTCATGGTGGGGTGTCTCCGTAGCGGGGCGAACGGACTTTGGGGCGCTCTTCGAGGGATGCTTTGGGCGCAGTGTGAACCATTCAGCTCAGGCGAAGGGGTGGGATTTCATTCCTTTGATTGCACGACACGGGGACAATGGACAAGGTGTTGCCGGATAGCACCGGCCGATCCTGAGGGGTTTCATTGGCTGGTCCCGCGTCAAAGACATCAACGCAGAAATCATGACACTTACATCCCAGAAACGGGGCGGATTCACGCTCATCGAGTTGCTGGTCGTGATCGCGATCATCGCGATCCTGGCCGGAATGCTTCTCCCTGCCTTGTCCAAGGCCAAGCTGAAAGCCACCGGAGCGGCCTGTGCCAACAACGAAAAGCAGCTGACGCTGGCGTGGGCGCTTTACTCGACCGACTTCAACGACGCCTTGGCGCCGACCGACACGTGGCGCAACGAACGGGGAGTGAACGTGCCCTTGACCGGCGGTGGATACTGGGCCGGCCCGACACCCGGGATCGCCGCGGGCATCACCCTTCCCGAGGCCATGCGCCGTGTTCAGAACGGCCTGACCAACGGACCCTTGTGGAAGTATGCCTCCGCAATGGGGGCCTATCACTGCCCCGGTGACCTGCGCAGCAAACGCAAGCCAGGAGCGGGTTGGGCATGGGACAGCTATTCGAAGGCTAACGGAATGAACGGGATCCTGGGCTGGGAAGCCGCCCAGAGGCCCTTTTTGAAGGCCACCGACGTGCTCAGCCCGTCGGAATCCTTTGTCTTCATCGAGGAGTCGGATCCCCGGAATTCCAATCTGGGAACATGGGTGTTGTCGGTGGCCTCGCCCGGATGGATCGATCCCTTCGCCATTTTCCATGGCAACTTCAGCACCTTCGGATTCCAGGACGGCCACTATGAGGGCCGCAAGTGGACCGAGCCCCGCGTCATCAAGGCCGCTCAGGATTCGGCCGTGGGTCGCGAGAGTTTCAACTGGGCCGGTGGCGGACGTACGAACCCCGACTTCCGATGGGTCTGGACCAAGTACCGCTACGTGAACTGGAAGGATCTGCCCTGAGGGTTTGAAGTTTGAAGATTCACGCCATTCCCCGGGTGCGTGCTTCGCACGACCCGGGGCTATCGGCTTCAACGCCTCCGGCGTACTGGTAACTGGGAACTGGCGACCTGAAAGTTCTCACCTCAGCACCGTGGCCCGGTAGAAGGCGCGATCGAAACCGGCCGTGTCCCCGAGTTCGACGCGACCGCTGGTGGGGCGGCCTTCGGCGACCTTCTCCCACTTCAGGAGATCGGTGGACCGTTCGAGCAGCACCGTTCCGCCCGTCACCGGTTCCACGATGAGTTCCACCCGTCCGGTCGCGGCATCCACGCTGGCAACCCGGATCGAGGGCAACGTCCCGAGCGCCTCCGCTTCATCCGGGATCCCGTTGGCGTTGGTGTCGGACGAGGTTCCCAGGGCGATGTCGACGGCATCGGCGGCGCCGTTTTCGTTGCGGTCGGCCACGCCGTTGGCCCTGGGTTCCGCGAGACGGACGGCGGTGAACACCACGCGCGATTCCGGCGTGCCGTCGCCGTTGGTGTCGGTGTCGACCTCGAATCGTCCCGAGGCAACCCCCTCGATGGAACGGACGGTCACGTGACCTCCCGCGGGCAGGTCGAAGGGCGACAGGGCGAACACGTGGTTCCCCAGATCGGCTGTCGCGCCTTCGACGACCAGGCGCGGACGGAGCGGACGCCCGGTGTGATTCCGGAGGCGCGATTCGCCGCGGTCGGCGTCGGCATCGATGCCCACGCGTCCACCGGCGGGCAGTTCGAGACCGCCCCAGCGCAGGACGATGCGGTTGGTCTCATCCCGTCCGAGGCCAATGGCTGGAAGGACAACCGTGCCGTCGCCGGCCGGGGTGATGTCGAACCCGGTGAGCGTGCCTTGTGAACGGAGCGGCACGAAACGGTCGACGGCGCCAACGCGGGAACCGTGGACGTGGAGATCCCAGACGGTGCGACCGATGGCGGAGGCGACGTGGTAGTCGCCGCCCTGGGAGCGCATGTCGATGTGCAGGTCGCCGGGGGACTTGGTGAAGAGGACGAGGGCGTTCGTGTGGGGAAGGCTGGCGTTCCCGACAAGGGGCGGCACGGCGACCCCGGGGAAGCGATCGACGAACTTGCCGTCCGCGGCCCATCCCCATTGGTTGGTGCCGGAGGTGACGAAGGGCGTGGCGTCCCCGGCCGTGCCGAAGCTGAAGGGCAGGCTCACCAGGTCGACGATGCCCGAAAGGCTCAGCATCCAATGGCGCGGTCCGGTCCAGATGCGGATCGGCAGGGCGTAGAGGCCGTTGCCGTTCCAGACAACACCTTGTCCGTCGCCATTCCAGCCGTCGCGTGAACCCAGGAAGAACTGGTACGTGTTCGCGATGCGGTCCACGAGGATGTACTGGGAGGCCGCGGAGTTGCGGAAGTTCCACGGATCCTGATGGACGCGGTGGGACGGGTGGTTGGGGTCGTAGACGCGGATGCGCGTGTAGCGGGAGTCGATGTCCACGATCTCATACGGGGCGACGGCATGGCCGGTGCCGACCGAGGGAACCATGGTGAGGACGAAGTTCTCGGGGTTGTCGCGGATCATGGCGAGGACGTTGTTGGGGCGGCCGCCGACGGAGCCGAAGCCGTCGCCGTGAAGCTGGTCGAGCCACGCGGTGACGAATTCGGTGCTGGTCTGCACGCCCTGCATGCCGCGGATGAAGGCCCACAGGTTGGCGGGCGTGCGCGGACCGCAGAACGGGTTCTCATGGACCTCGGGCAGCGGGAACTGCCCAAAGCTGAGGTTCTCCGGATACATGCCGGCGGCGTAGTGCGCGTTGGCATAGAACCGTTCCGGTGCCAGCAGTCCGTTGCGCATCATCTGCGCGGCGGCGGAAAACCCGACACACGACCCGCGGGTGTTATCCATCCAGATCTTGAAGACCAGATACGTGACGAGCGCGACGGGATCGCGGAAGTCGCAGATCGGATTCTGGATGTAGACGGTGTTGCCGAAGACGGTGTCGTACATCCCCAACCCGACGGTGTCGTCGCGGTTGACGAACGGGAACGCGTGCAGGCGCGTCACCTCGGGCAGGACGCGGAGGTCGGTGCCGACCGTCCACTCGACTGCTCCCGGGCGGGCCACCGGATCCTGGACGAGCCAGCGCCAGCGGGAGCCGAGCTGCTGCGCGATATGGACCGGCACACGCGCGTTGATCTGCGCGCGGGTGGCATCCGTGATGGAGAACGGAATGGGGACCAACGCGGCGTGGTTCCACGCGGCCGGATCCGCACCGGGGACGGCGTTGGTGGGCGCAAGGAACAGGCGGAGCTGGCTGTGGAAGTGCGCACCGTCGATGAGGTGGCGATCGGGTCCATCGATGCGGAGGCCATCGAAGTCCCCGAAGTTCACAAGACTCACGCTGCCGAACGCGATCTCGAAATCGCTGAGCGGCTGCGGGACTTCGGTGGAGGTGAAGTGGCCGTCGCGAATGGTGTAATCGAGTGCCGTGCTGGCCGGCAGACGGTCGATGCGGATCGGCGGGAACGGCAGCGTGGCGACGCGGGCTGTGGTGAGGGCGGTGTTGCCGACGTAGTCGGTGGCCGTGATGCGGATCTCGAACTCACCGAGCGGCAGGACGATTCCGCGAACGAAGTGGTAGTTCGGTGCGAGGCCGGAAAGGGCGGCGTCGAAGCCGACGATTTCCTCGGCGATACCGGTGCCCAGGTTCACGACGGACGCGCTGAAATCCGCGATGCCGTTCGGTTCACGCACCAAGCCCTGGAGGATGATGTTGCGCGTCGTGGCCGCGGGATCGTTGAGCACCACGGGTTCCTCGGAGGGCGAGGTGAGCGTCACCGCGGGCGCGAGTCGATCATTGGCGGTGCCTGGTGCGTACGGGCCGAACTCGATGTCGTCGACGACTTCGATTCCCGGGTGTTGCGATGTGGTTCCGGCAATCTCGGGAACGTATTCGACGGTGAAGGAGGCCACCCGATCGCCATTCAACGCGGTGACGGTGAGCGGCGTGCGGATGGCGGTTTCGCGGGTGAAACGGTTCGTGTCCGAAGCCAGCAGGCGCCCCTTCACGTCGTATCCGCGGAGGATGACCCGGAGCGGCGTGGCGAGGCGTTCAACGGGAGGGAATCCAGCGTGGACACGGACGGCCACCTGCGGCGGCGACAGACGGAACCGGAGGGGAACATCGTCCGGGATCGCATCGGTGCTGCGGCGCAGGGCCTGATTGCCGGAGACGGTGGCGACGCCGAGGGACTCCGTCGTGGTGATGGCGGCGGTGTTGACGACGCGCAAACCCGGGTACTGGAACTCCACCCGTGTGTTCGGTGCGAGGTCCTCGAAGTCGATGCGGGTCACGATCGGCGCGACATAGGTGCCGTGTTCGAGCGCTGCCACGGTCTCGAGGAGGTCATCGCTGTAGACGACCTCGATGCGGACGATGTCCTGGTCGAGCGGGGCGAGGAGTTCGAACCCGTTCGTGCCTGTCGCCGCGAGTGTCCGGGTCAGGCTCACGCTGGCCTTGGTGGCGTCGAGCGATCGGAAGGCGTGGACGGTGGCCGTGGGGAGCGGGCCGTTCTTCGGGGCCTCGTAACCCGCCGGCAGACGGAGGTCGAGGCGGACGAATCCACGGGGGCAACGAAAGCGGAACTCCAGTCCTGCGGGATCGCCCAACGCTCCCTCCACCGGCGTGGCCGAGAGGATACCGCCGTCGATGCGTGCGCTGCGGCCGAGCGTGGTGATGCCGTCGAGGTTGGCGGGCGCGGTCCCGTCGGGGAGTTCGAACAGCTTCACCGCGTGGGTGCCCTCCGGCGGACACGACGGCGTGCCGGTGCCGCCGCCCTGCGTGGAGCAGCCGTCGGGGATGCCGTTCGCATCATTGTCGGGCGCGTCGCCGACGAGGATGTCGAGCAGGTCCGCGCGGCCGTTCTGGTTGCAGTCGCCGGGGCTGCCCTTGAGGACGTCGACCGGGATGCCGAGGACGTCGCGGGAACGTTCCGCTTTTCCGTCGCCATCGGCATCGACGAGGGCCGCGAGGGTGAAGTCGCCGGCCTTGTCCGAAAGGTTGAGCTGCAGCGTGGCCCCGGCTTCGAGATCGAACGGGCCGTAGAGGCGGCGGAAGGCGTTGTCCACGCCGGCCCGTGCGGCGCGCACGATGACGCCGAAGTGCAGCGAGCGGTCACTGTCGTTCCGGAGGGCACAGCGGCGTCCGTCGGGTTCGATGGACACCGCGATGGATGCAGCGGTGTCGAGTTGGAGTCCGACCCACTCCACCGCGGTCTCGAACGTCTTGGAATCCGTGGCGATGGCCGTGGGAACAAAGGCGTGCGCCTTGCTGCCCGGGGTGAACTGGAATCCGCGTTCGACGCCGCCCTCGTTCACGACGTCGAAGGTGTCGCCGGTGCCGGCTTC